>SKZL01000280.1 GCA_007127395.1 Balneolaceae bacterium | reverse complement strand
GTTTTTATAAAATATTACAACACAATCGATTTCAGTTAAACACTTTGACGCAGAAAACGTTTACAAGTTTGAAACAAAATTATAAAAAGTTGTTAAAAACCTGGCGGATGAGAGGATATAGCGATTCAGCGTGCTATAAAGATTTGTGCAGTTAGAGATGTGGATAGATGGATTGATTTTAAATGAGCCTTAACGTTTTGGCAAGGCTCATTAAAAAAATTTGGCCATTAGATAAATATCAATTAGCCGTAAAAGTAAAGACCAATATGGTTTCCAGGGGTTTTATGATGTCTGATGGAATCGTGAGATCAATTTTATCATCATCAATTTTAAAGTTAACGGGAGCCTGGTTTCCAAAAAGGTGGACCGACTGAAGTTCTTTTTCAAATTGCGGGATTGTCAGGATCTCATTATCCCAATCGAGGAGATGGAGATATACGATATCGTTTTTAGTTGTTGTGACGCCCCATGGTTGAGGTTCAATAGGCCCTTTGCGGGTTCCGTAGATGGTATCACCATATTTTTCGAGCCATTCAGCCATTACCATCAGTGTATCTACATTTTCAGGCTGCAGTTTCCCGTTTGGCATCGGTCCGGTGTTGAGCAGGAAATTTGAGCCATATCCTGCTGCCCTGATCATGGTTTCCAGTAGCTGGTCACTACTCTTGAAATTTCGATCTATCAGATTATATCCCCAGGAGCCATTCATCGTTTCACACATCTCCAGCGGCAGGTCGGAGATCTCATCGGTCTGGCTGTAACCCATGGTATTTTCGCCGGGGAGATCCCTTTCGAACATCTGAAAATCCTCACCGGGAAACGGATCCAGATGGTGATTACTGCCGATAAGGGCACCGGGTTGCAGAGAGTGAATCAGCGTGTATACCCCATCAAGATACCAGTTCTCATCAAATTTATCCCACTGTCCATCAAACCAGATTCCTCCAATCTCACCATAATTAGTGAGCAGTTCAGTTAACTGAGCCTTCATGTACTCGATATAACTTTCCCAGTGACCTTCATCCGGCCTGCCGGTATAGTCACCGCCTGTTTGGCCTCGCGGGTAGTAATCGGGATGATGCCAGTCCAGTTGTGAATAGTAGAAAAAGAGTTTTAAACCGGCTCTGTCACATGCTTCTTTTAACTCCCGGATGATATCCCTTCCGAATGGTGTACGATCTACAATATTGTAATCGGATACTTTGGAGTGATACATAGCAAACCCGTCATGATGCTTTGTAGTGATGGTGATGTATCGCATACCCGCTTTTTTTGCAATCGCAACCCACTCATCAGCATCAAACTCAACCGGATAGAAAAAGTTAGCAAGATTTTCATACGATTCAATCGGGATCTCTTTTTGATTCATGATCCATTCTGCAATGCCATGCTCTCCACCGCCGGCCATAACAGAATAGATACCCCAATGGATAAAGAGTCCGTATTTATTGTCCAGAAACCACTCTCTGTTTTCCAGGTTTTCCGGAGTGGGCTCATAAATAAAGTCTGTTTGAGCCTGTGCCATAAGCCCCTGTGCTGTTGTGATAAAGAGGATACCGGTAAGTATCCATATAATGATTGATCTGATCATAACCCTCTCTTAATATTTGATGGTTACAGGAAAGATAAATCATATTGAGATTAAATAGATAAAAATATCCATTTTTACAGATGTGCAGAGCTCGTGTTGCAGGCTATAAGAACCAGGTGGCCGTATTGTGGTATAAGAAGATGGCCGGATCGTGCTCTGACTAAAAGATAGAGCTCACTTTTTTGCAGATCTCTTCACATAGCTCTCTGAGTTCCGGGGTGATCGCATTGAGGGTGTGAGAATCGATATCCAGTTCACCCATAAATTGATCTCCTTTCATGATGGGAACAACGATTTCTGATTTAACATCCATACTGCATGCGAGATAATTGCCTGCTTTGCTCACATCCTGAACCACAAATGTCTCGAGTGTTTCAGCGGCCTGGCCACAGATGCCAGTCCCAAAAGGAATTCTGGTGTGGTCGGTTTCTTCACCAACATATGGGCCCAATACCAGCATTCTCTCCTCATTAGGATCAACCAGATAAAATCCGGTCCAGTCAAATTGATCAATCTTATCATCCAGCAGCTCACATATCTCAAGCAGTTTTTGATCACGGCTTTTATGGCTCTCCAAAATTTGATCGGTCTGTTTCAGGATCGTTTCAGTCATATCTGAATTTTTTTGTACTCATTAATTTTTTTGATGGTGAATTTGAAATAGAATGATACGCTTGATTTGTACCTATGGCAATGGGAATTTATCGGAACATGTGATTTGAAATGACAACTTTTAACAATCAGAGAAAAGTGAATCATATTTCAAAAAAATGGACGCGATTTGCATTTTTGCTACAGTTAGAATTACTTGTGAGAAGATGAAAAAATATAAATGAAAAAAGATCGTTCACAATTGGCAAAATCCTCAATATCTTTAAGGTATGATTGAGTTGATTTCAGAGGCCGTTCCGGAACATACAGTAACCATACTCGGGATGGCAGGATTGCTTTTTGCAAGCTTCACATCTCTTTTTTCAGTAGTGAACCCACTGGCAGCGATGCCAATTTTTTTATCCTTAACAGACAGTTATGGTGAGAGAGAGAGGGTTCAAACAGCCAAAAAAGCCGGCATTTACATGTTTGGTGTGCTAATCACATTCTTATTGGTAGGAACATTTATACTCAGTTTTTTCGGGATTTCACTTGCAGGTATTCGAATAGCAGGGGGGCTTATCATCATGAGAGCTGCCTATTCAATGTTAAATCCCGAAAGAGGAGGAAGAAAACTGACCGATGAGGATGAAGCGGCAGCGAAAGAGAAAGAGGATATCTCTTTTAGTCCGCTTGCTCTGCCTTTGTTATCCGGGCCCGGAAGCATTGCGGTTGTCATTGGTTTTGCAACTCAGGCAGAAGGAGTAAACGACTATCTGGTACATGCGGTATCAGTGATACTGGTTGTTTTGTTAACATATATCATACTTAGGCTTGCGCCTATCTCAGCAAGATATATTGGCCCGACCGGGCTGAATGTGATGACACGATTGATGGGGTTTATTGCTCTTGCCATCAGCGTACAGTTTATACTCAGTGGAATATCCCGTTATTACGGACTAACCATTTAAATTTAAAATACTATGGATGAAAGACAAAAACTTCAGCAACTCTTAAAATTCGATGTATGGAGCTCCAGGAAATTGATTGATTTCATTGTCGAAAATGATCAATTTGAAGGAAAAGAGACCTGCATATCCTATATCTCACATATCATCAATACACAAAAAGTATGGTTCAGCCGTGCAGTAGATCTATCGACAGACCGTGACCTGGATTTCTGGATGGTGTATGAACTGAAAGATTTGAAATACAAAGTTAAAAAAGCCGGGCAGAGATGGATCGATCTGGTTGGGGACCATGATGTGAATATTGACAGAATTATTCAGTACAAAAACTCTAAAGGTGAGGAGTATATAAATGCAGTGTGGCAGATTTGTAATCATATAGTGATACATGGCCAGCATCACAGGGCTCAAATTCTACAGATAATGGCACAGGCAGGCCTTGAGCCGCCAAATATCGATTTTATCAATTATGCCAGAATGGATGAAGTTCAAAAAATGAAGATTTAACAAGAGGGGCTTCTCATAGGTCAGTGAGCAGTTAACAGCCGTTCAAATAAGTGGAGTTCTATCTATCTTATCGGATGATATATGGATGTAGCTGATTTTTATCAGATTCCTATCTGATGAACTGAGAATTCAATTTAGATTGGCAAAACATACCGATC
>SKZL01000133.1 GCA_007127395.1 Balneolaceae bacterium | reverse complement strand
TCAATTTGAACAGCTCGGCGTTCAATTTGATAAAGATCAGATGATATGGGCAGGTCAGACACTGAGATGGAGATCATTTTTACCGGGTCGATATTTGATAGAGGGTGAGGGGTCCTATGCAGATATCTTCTCCAAAATGGCAAGAGGTATTCAGGATCCTGTTCGTGTTACAGTATTACCGGGTGTAGACAAAGAGAGACTGGCACGTAGTTTGGCAGCCCAATTGCGTGCCGACAGTCTGGATTTTATCCAACAATTTAATGACAGTTCTGTTGTTGCCCTTGATCTGGAGTTAAGTGGTGAGGAACTATTTTCAAGGATGTTACCCAATACCTATGAGTTTTTTTGGACCTCCTCTCCGGAAAATACTGTACGCAGGTTGTATAGAGAATTTGATCGTGCTGTTTCTCAGCGATATGTGACTGAAATTCAAAACCACAATTTATCACTGGAGGAGATTATCATTTTGGCATCCATTGTAGAGTGGGAATCTCGAGTTGATGAAGAGAAACCCAGAATCAGCGGACTATATCTGAACAGACTGAATCGTAATATGATGCTTCAAGCGGACCCTACCGTAATCTATGCTTTGGGTGAGCGAAGAAGGTTGTTATTTGCTGATTATGAAGTTGAACATCCATACAATACATATAGAATTAGGGGATTACCACCCGGCCCGATTACAAATCCTTCACTATCTTCGATACAAGCTGTATTACAACCTGAAGAGCACGATTATATTTTTATGGTGGCTACACCTGAAGGGACACACAGATTTACCAGAACGTACAGGGAGCATCAGCAAGCCAGTGAAGAGTGGAGGAGATGGCTGAGAGAGCAGATTCGAATACGTGATCAGCTTGAGGCCAATGGCCAATAATATACTGTCGATAAGAGTTTGGTGATCTTAATTTCGATTACCAAGCCTGCTTTTGGCCCTGTCTGAATGCGGTCGGATGTAGAGATGTTGATTTATCCTGTTTCCAGCAAATTGGATTCTGATTGCGAGTCCATCATGAATAGGTGAGGTTCTCAGAGCACGCTCCAGGTATTCCGGATTACCTGCTCTTTCAAGACTTTCAAAAAGATATGTGGCAGTGTCGTAACCAAGCCTGGAAAATCGATCCGGAATGATACCGAATCTGGTTTCATAATCTTCCTCAAAAAAAGAAAGAGCAGACAGGTCCAGATCATCATTAAATGATTGTGTGTAGTAAATTTCAAAGAAACTCTGTTGGAATGGTGTAAGCTCTGAAAATTCCAACTCCTCATTTCCCAAAATTACAAGTTCACTTCTCATACTTTCCAGTGCATTAAGCATCAGATTCATCATAGTTGTAGACGCTTGTCCGGTGAATGGGGCATATATAGCCTGAGATCGTTTATAACCGAGCGAGTCGATCAATACTTCATCCGGAGTGAACACCTCTGTTACACCCGTAAAATCATATCCTGAGGCTGCGAAATCTTCTTCGATGTAATAGGTGATGTTTGCACCCAGCCGTTCAGCTTCGTGTCTGAAAGCCAGAGCTGAAGCTCTGCCCGGAGAATCGGGTTCAGTAATAATTGCCAATGAATTTAATCGCAACTCCTGTACTGCAAACCTGGCCATCTCTTTGCCATGGGTTTCAAAAGTTGGATTCAATTGAAAAGTATAGTTGTAATCCCGGTTCAGTTGATCCGAGTTTGCAAGTGGTGCCAGCATAGGTATCCTGTTGTCCTCTGAAAGACGGGCCATTCGTGTTGCAGGTTCAGAGAATAGCGGGCCGATAACTGCATCCACATAATTTGACCAGATCAGTTCAGTGAATGCTCTTGCAGTGATATCCGGATTCTCAGCTGAATTTCTAAAGTGAAGCCGTACTTTCTGATCGATACTTCTGCTGTTAAAATCATCAGCGGCCAGCAACATTCCAAAGTAAAGATTGCGTGAAATGGTAAAATCAGGATCGGTTTCATCAAACTCCGGTAGTATGACACCCACATTATATACAGTGCCTATCGGAGCTGTTGGAAAAGCAGCTGTTGATCTTCTAGTTGTTGTGATACGGAGTTCAGATTCAATTCTGCTGATCATTTCAGGATCTTCCGTAATCTTCAAAAGTTCATTTGCCAGTATTTGAAAAGTATCGTTATCCAGATACGTACGAGAGCGGATCACCAAATCAAACCTGATCGCAGGTATATCCAATCTGTGAAGCAGTTCAAAGCGCTGTCCTGTAGTCAGATAATCAAGTATTTGTGAATAGAACCTTCTTGCATCATTTCTGAGCCCGGTTTGATTTCTGCTTTCAATAAGTTCATGAAGATAGGTCAGGCTTCGGTCAAAATTCTTAATCTCAAAATGTGAAAGAGCAAGTGTGTATAGTGCTTCATGTCTGACTGACTCCATCCCTCCGTTTAATGCCCGGTTGAGATAGATGTTTGCCATTGGATAGTGAGAGAGAGCCAGGTGACTTTTACCGGCAAACAACTGAGATCGTTGGTCTCCAATCTGAGAAAACAGCTCAGCTGCTTCCTGATACTGTTCATTGTTATAAAGATCCATTCCGTCATTGAATGACTGAGCAGAGATACCGGATACTAACAGCAGTAAAATAATAGTGCCTGAAGCAATGGTTTTCATCATAATTCAGAAGCTCCGTTCTAATTGAAAAAATCTGTTATTTTGTCCAAAAACAGACTCTGTAGTGCAAAACACAGGGCAGGTTCAAATTAGGTTTTTAAAACCTGATATATTAAAAATGTTCCGTATAAGTTCAATAAAGTTCTCTTATTCCCATTCTATTGTGGCAGGTGGTTTTGAACTGATGTCATAAACGACTCTGTTTACACCGCGAACCTCATTTATGATCCGGTTACTGACATCGGCCAGAAATTCATAAGGAAGGTGAGCCCAATCTGCAGTCATACCATCTATGCTTGTCACAGCACGCAGAGCAACCGTGTATTCATATGTTCTCTCGTCTCCCATCACACCCACCGACTGAACCGGTAGCAAAACGGCCAAAGCCTGCCAAACCTGATCATACAGATTGTTATCTCGAAGTGATTGAATGAATATGGCATCAGCTTCACGAAGTAACTGCAGTTTTTCCCGTGTCAATTCACCCAATACCCGAATACCCATTCCAGGTCCGGGAAAAGGATGTCGAGTGATAAAGTTTTCAGGTATTCCCAGTTCACGTCCAACATTTCGCACCTCATCCTTGAATAACTCCCTGACCGGTTCAATCAGCTTCAAATTCATTTTATCCGGTAATCCGCCTACATTATGATGAGACTTGATTGTAGCGGAGGGGCCTTTGAATGATACACTTTCAATCACATCAGGATAGAGTGTACCCTGTGCTAAATATTTAAAACCGCTTCTTTTGGATACCGCTTTATCAAACACATCAATGAATGTATTTCCAATGATAACCCGTTTTTCTTCCGGGTCTGAGGTTCCTTCAAGATTTTTTAAAAAAAGTTCAGAGGCATCGACACCTTCAACCGGAAGCTTTAGATGTTTTTTATAAGTATCAAGTACTTCACTGAATTCATTTTTTCTAAGCAGGCCGTTATCTACAAAAATACAGAGTAGTTGATCTCCGATGGCTTTATGGATTAAAGTGGCAACAACTGTTGAATCAACACCTCCGGATAGTCCGCAAATAACCTTGTCATCACCTACCTGTTCACGTATAGCGGCGATCTCAGTTTCGATAAATGAACTTGCAGTCCAGCTTGCCATACAACCACACTGATCTGCAACAAAATTTTTCAATATCTGTTTTCCCTCTTCAGTATGCACAACTTCGGGATGAAACTGTACACCGAATACCGGTCTCTCTTTATGCCTGACAGCAGCAACGGGTGCATTTGAGGTGTGTGCAATCACTTCATAAGGTTCAGGCATATGGTGGATATGGTCGCCGTGACTCATCCAAACGACTGATTCATTCCTGACATCTTTAAACAGATCGTGATCGTTATCAATAATGATACGTGCTCTGCCGAACTCTCTTTTATCTGCTTTGGCCACACTTTCCGGTGATATTGCGTGAGCGAGGGATTGAAGCCCATAACAGATGCCAAGGATTGGAATATTCAGATTCAGGTATTCAAGGTTTAAGACAGGTGCGTCATCATCATAAACACTTTTGGGTCCGCCGGATAGGATAATGCCTTTTGGGGGATGATCACTAAATCGATCAATATGTACATTATAGGGGTGAATTTCACAATAGACATTTAGTTCACGGACCCTTCGGGCTATCAATTGAGAATATTGCGAACCAAAATCAAGGATGAGTATCCACTCATCATGGTGAGTATGCATTGGATTTTTTTATAAAGGTTGTACGAATATGATATAAACTGATAGACAAAGCAGGCAAATTTGCCTGCTTTTTTTCACAATCAGTAAGATATTGAATAACGAAAGGATTTTCCCGTTTGGGGGATTGGTTTAATCGACCATTTCCTGATAACTCTCAGGGCTCAAAAGTGAATCCAGTTCTGAGGAGTCATTCATTTTTAATTTGATCATCCAGCCATCACCGTAAGGATCGTTATTCACAAGTTCCGGATCATCTTCAAGTTTACTGTTGATTTCGACTATTTCACCGGATAGAGGGCTGAAAAGTTCAGAAACAGTTTTAACCGCTTCAACAGTACCAAAAACCTCATCTTGTACAAACTCAGAACCTTCAGGTTCCAATTCAACAAAAACAATGTCTCCCAATTCACTTTGAGCAAAATCAGTGATTCCGATAGAAACAGTTCCGTCTCCATTATCACGGATCCATTCATGTTCTTTCGTGTATTTTAGATCTTTAGGGAAATTCATAAGTAATTTTTGATTTAAATGATGTCGGGGTTAAAGTTAAATGACTTTTCAAGGTACTGCGTGTTAAAATCACCACTCAAAAATCCCGGATCATCCATCAGTTGCTGATGATAAGGGATGGTTGTTTTTACTCCTTCTATGACAAACTCATCAAGAGCTCTTTTCATTCGTTTGATCGCTTCATCCCTGGTTGGTGCACTGACGATCAGTTTGGCGATCATAGAGTCATAATTTGGGGGGATCTCATATCCGGAATAGGCGTGTGTATCAACGCGCACACTTCTGCCACCGGGAATGTTGAATGATGTGATTGTTCCGGGGCTGGGCCGGAAATTGTGCGCAGGATCTTCTGCATTGATTCTGCACTCAATAGCATGACCTCTGATTTTAAAAGGTTTTGTTGAGATTTTACCTCCTGCAGCTGCAATAATCTGTTCTTTGACAAGGTCACAAAAAACGATCTCTTCAGTTACAGGATGTTCTACCTGAATCCGGGTGTTCATCTCCATAAAAAAGAAGTTGAGATCTTTATCGACGATAAACTCAACGGTACCGGCGCCTTCATAATTAATCGCTTTACCGGCATTGATGGCTGCCTGGCCCATTTTTTCACGGACTTCCGGAGTCATAACCGGTGATGGGGCCTCTTCCAGGATTTTCTGATGTCTTCGCTGCAACGAACATTCACGTTCTCCAAGGTGAACAACATTTCCATGCTGGTCTCCAAGAATTTGAATCTCGATATGCCGTGGATTGAGGATGAATTTTTCGATATAAACACCATCATCACCGAAACAGGCCATGGCTTCATTTCTACAGGTGTTGTACGCATTTCTGAAATTTTCAGGTTCGTTTACCAACCTCATGCCCCTGCCGCCACCGCCGGCTGTTGCTTTAATAATGACCGGATATCCGATCTCCTTAGCAATTATTTCAGCTTCTTCAACCGTATTGACAATGCCATCTGACCCCGGTACCACGGGGACATTACTTTTGATCATAGTGGCTTTTGCCGTGGCCTTGTCACCCATTGTTCGGATCATTTCAGGAGAAGGCCCAATAAATTTGAGATCATGTTCACTGCAAATTCTGCTGAATTCCGCATTCTCAGCTAAAAAGCCGTAACCAGGATGGATTGCTTCTGCATTGGTAATTTCAGCTGCTGCTAAAATTGAGGGGATCTTCAGGTAACTGTCTTTGCTTGGGGGCGGCCCTATACAGACAGCTTCATCAGCAAATTTTACATGAAGGCTGTGTTTGTCGGCAGTAGAGTATACAGCTACAGATTTGATCCCCATCTCCTTGCAGGTCCGTATAACTCTGAGTGCAATTTCACCTCTGTTTGCGATCAGGATTTTATTAAACATAGAGACTTAATCTTTTTTGATGATGAATAGAGGCTGGTCAAACTCTACAGGCGAGCCATTTTCAGCCACAATTTTCTGTATGGTGCCTGAAAATTCAGCTTCTATCTCATTCATAATCTTCATCGCTTCAACGATGCAGAGAGTCTGTCCTTTTTTCACATGATCACCAACTTTAACGAATGGATCAGCGTCGGGTGATGATGCTTCATAAAAAGTGCCAACAATTGGTGATTTCACTACTTCACCATCATCGGTAGATGCAGATGGTTTGGTTTCAGAAGCGGTTTGTGTTGCTGGCTGTGCAGCTGCTTGTGGGGCAGATACAGGCTGTTGTTGAACCGGCATCTGATAGTGAACCGTTTGCAAGTTGCTTTCTGATTGTTTTTTAACTTTTATTTTGAAGCCGCCCTCTTCAATTGATACCTCATCAACGTCACTTTCCGAGATGAGAGTTAGGATATTTTTAACGAGTTTTAAATCCATGTCATTCTTGTCTTAATTACTAATTTTGAAAGATTCGGTAATTTGAATCCTCTTAAAGTTTACGTCGGTTATTTTACGATTTAACTCTTTCCATATAATCACCGGTACGGGTATCTACTCTAATTTTTTCTCCCTGATTGATAAATAGAGGAACCTGAATAACGGCGCCTCCTCCTACGGTTGCCGGTTTACTGCCGCCCTGAGCTGTATCACCTTTGACACCGGGATCTGTTTCAACTACTTCAGTTTCAACATGATCAGGTGGTTGGGCGAAAAGTATTTTTTCACTTTCAACATCTACGACCAATGTACAGATTAACCCATCAACCACAAATTCCGGTCGTTCAACCCTGGATCGTTCAAGCGGAATTTGCTCATAAGTTTCCTGATGCATAAAATAGAACATATCACCATCTGCATACAGGAATTGATAAGGATGGCGCTCTACTCTGACGGATTCAACACTTTCACCTGACCTGAACGTTTTATCGATATTTTTCTCATTTTCGACACCTTTCAGTTTGGTTCTGACAAACGCACCGCCTTTGCCGGGTTTTACATGCTGGAATTCGACAATTGTGTAGATTTCTCCATCCAGGCGTATGTTCATGCCGTTTCGGAAATCTGAAGTGTTAACTTTAGCCATAAAAAAATAAGTTTCTGATTCTTGATAAAATACTGCTGTACCGATTGGATAACAACCGGGTTTTATGATTTGATTAATCCCCAAATGGTGGTAAACAAGACAATTGCAATCAATATTGGAGAGATAAATTTAATAAAAATGATCCAGATTTTACTGAAACTGGAATTTGAAACTCCCTCATTCCCATTTTCCATCTCAAGCAGTGCATTTTCACCTTTCCAAAAATAACCGAGAAATAGGCAGATCATCAAACCGCCAAGCGGTAACCCCACTTCATTAAATATACTCACAAATATATCTATCAAACCAAGTTCAAAAGATACGACAACACTGACAATCCCTACTAGGCCGCCAACGATCCAGGCAGCTTTCTTTCGTTTCAGGCCGTGTTCATCAATAACATAAGAAACCGGCACTTCAAGAAGTGAGATGGATGATGTTAGAGCAGCGAGCCCTAAAAGAAGGAAAAATGTGACACCCAATAACAAACCAATGAGTCCGCCAACATTATGAAACATTTCCGGCAAAACATCAAATACCAGTGTAGTACTGGAGTGAAGTGCACCGGTAACAGGGTCCATAATATTGACACCGCCAGCCTGTGCAACATACATAGCGGGAATGACAAGCAATCCGGCGATTACTGCAATCCCAACATCAAATATCGTTACATAGGCAGCAGATTCAACAATGTTTTGGTTTTTATTCAGATATGAACCATAAGTTATCAATGCACCCATTCCGAGGGAGAGTGAGAAAAATGCCTGACCCATTGCAGAGAGCAGCAGATCGGGATTGATTGTAGAGAAATCAGGCCTGAAGTACATGACGATTCCCTCACGTGCACCTTCAAGTGTAAAAATATAGACGATCAGGATCAAAAGAATACCGATCAGAACAGGCATCAATAATTTGGTAGCACGTTCGATACCCTTACTGACGCCACCAGTAACAACCAAAACGGTTAATATCATAAAGAACAGGGTGAAAATAGAATTTTTCACACCATTACCCAGATCTCCTACATAGGCTGCAGCTGCATCGTAATTGAAAAAGTAGAACAACTCTTCAAACACATATGCAAGTGTCCAACCCGAAATAACAACATAAAAAGAGAGTATCATCACTCCGCAGAGTACACCCCAATAACCGATCAGTGGCACAAAAGGATTCCCGTTACTCAGGGCTTTAAATGCACCTACAGGATTTTTTTGTGTCTTTCTGCCGATGGTGAGTTCTGCTACCATAACCGGAAATCCAATGATAAAACAGCAGATCAGGTAGATGAGTATAAAAGCCGCACCGCCATTGTCAGCAACCTGAGTTGGGAAACCCCAGATATTACCAAGACCTACAGCAGAGCCGGCAGCTGCAAGAATGAAACCGATTTTTGAGTTCCAGGTACCTCGATGTTTTGGGTCAGTTGTAGCCAAATCAATAATCTTTATAGGTTAAAATGATTGCCCTAAAATATTCCGCGAAAACTAATGACGCAACTTTCTGAGTAATAATCCACTTTGAACCGGAACTTCCGCTATTTTATCGATCACATTTATTGTTTGAACTGACGAAACCTGATGATCGGCTATAATTTCCCAGATTCCGGGAGGTAAAGTTTGTTCATGATTATGACTGCTTCCATTCAGAATTATATAGTAGTCGTAAATGTCACCTGTTGATTCACCCCTGATGTAGAAGCTAAGCATCAAGGGGTCACCGAAATGATCAAAACAGATCTCTTCAGGTTTACTTTTTCTGAGCGCAGGTGAATTAACACGAATATCTATGAGCCCCTGATAATATTCAAACAAGCTGCGATTAATATTCAGGTCAGAAAAATTCAGCCAGTTGGTTTCATTATCTTTCTCATAACTATTGTGATCCATTTTTCCGCAGTTGGGATCATTAAAATCGGATTCTGCTATTATCTTTGATCTTCCGAACTCCTGACCTGCATGTATCATCGTAGTTCCCTGAACCGAGAAAAGTGAAAGTGCTGCTAACTTAGCCACACGCATCTCATTTTTATCTAACCGGGTGTGATCTTCACGGTCTTCAATTATCTGATCGTGCGATTCCGGATTCAGGCCGATCCGTATAAAGTCTGCAACTGTATATCCATCGTGGCTCTCAAGGTAATTGACACTATGCTCAGAAGTTTGATAGAGGCCACCTTCTGCATCATAAAGGGTACCCTTCATGATGTTTTCAACTCTTTTTCTACCAGTTTCATGCTGCCAGTCAGAGAAAATAAAGCCTTTATCATGCAGTGGATTCGACCCTTTAATGCTGTTTCGTATCCTGTCATTCCAGGAGGCCAAATCGTGTTTGGAGAAGTGATCCGGCGAGTAGTAACCACCCCATGGTTCAGCGATCAGGACTGCTTTCGGGAACTTTTTATGTATTTTTTTCTTGATGGCGTCCCAGGTTTTTTTATCCAGAAGTGCTGCCAGGTCAAACCGGAAACCATCAATCTTATACTCCTCCATCCAATAGAGCAGCGAGTCGATGATCATCTGTCGGGCTATCGGTTCCTCAGATTTAAACTCATTTCCTGTTCCGCTTCGGTTCAACAGTGAGCCCTTCTCATCTTTTCGCAGATAAATATCGGGCATCAGATGAGTAAGCGGATTCATGTCAAAAAGGGAAGTATGATTGTACACTACATCCATTAATACTGTGATCCCTTCTTTATGGAAATTCTTGATTACCTGCTTAAGCTCCTGAACAGTTGCCGGGCTTTTTCCAGAATAGCTATCTGTGAAATCTGAAGCGAATGAACTTTCAGGTGCAAAGAAAAATGAGGTCATATACCCCCAGTAATTGGCGGAGTATCTGTTCCAGGTGTTGTGGAACCCTTCAGGTGTAACAGTATCAAATGGTGGTTCTATGGGGGAGAATTTTTGTAGCGGCAAAAACTCCACACAATTTATACCCAGTTTTTTCAAATAGGAGATACCACCGGGATGATCTTTGTTAATGAGTTTGTTGTAAAAACCTTTGCCTTCAGCTTTTAAATCTGGATGTGCACATAGATCCTTTATATGTGTTTCATAAATGATCAAATCTCTAATATCATCTGGAAACTGATGAGGTACATTTTCCCAGTCAAAATCATCCTGAAAGATGTATGAACGAGCTTCCTGCCGATAGTTGTTTTTAACGGTTACATGTTTGCTATAGGGATCTGCGAAAACTTTGCCATAGTATGGAGAATCAGTTGATCCTTTACCGTTATAAAAAACCCGGTATCCATACCATTTACCGTCCAGGTTGCCGTGAATGGTGAGCATCCACATACCACTCTCATCCATGTGCATCGGATGTTCAATGCCATTCTTTGAATCATAAGAGTCGTAGACAACACATCTGACCGACTCGGCATCAGGACAATAAAAGCAGAAACTGGTTGTATCACCCGATAGAATAAAACCGGGTTGCGGAGACTTCATTTTTGTCATTCGTTAAATTAGTTGATGGGACTTCCCGGTTCTGCAGTTGTTGTGAGGAAGTGCAGTTTTCCGCTGCTATCTTCTCCCATTAAGATCATTCCATTACTTTCAATACCCATCATTTTTTTTGGGGCCAGGTTTGCCACGACACAGACTGACTTTCCGATAATGTCATCCGGGCTGAAAAATTCAGCGATTCCGGATAAAATTGTTCTGGTTTCAAAACCCAGATCTACGGTGATTTTTAGCAGTTTTTTGGATTTCTTGAGTTTCTCGGCAGCTAATATTTTTCCGGCACGAATATCGAGCGCCGCAAAGTCATCAAAGTTAATCTCCTTTTTTAGAGGCTGATACACTTTGGTAGCGGTGTCGAGTTCATCTGACCGCTCTTTCAGTTTATTAATTTGATTGTCCACAACTTCATCTTCAATTTTTTCAAACAATATTTCTCCCTGCAAAATATTTCCCCCTGATTTTAACAGGTTGGATGTAATTAGATCCCATTGAACCGGTTGATTTAATCCGAGCTGTTTTCTGAGTTGAGCCATTTTATTTGGCAAAATTGGCTCAAATAGAGAAGAAAGTGCAGCTGAAATCTGTAGGCAAACATGAAGTGTATTACCACAGAGTTGTGGATTCTCCTTGCGTGTTTTCCACGGTTCAGTTTCTGTAAAATATCGATTGCCGATTCTGGCAAGATGCATGGTTTCAGCAATTGCTTCCCGGAATCTGAATGATTGATACGATTGTTCAATCTTTTTTTTCTGAGCTTCTATCTCATTCAGAGTATTCAGGTCGAGTTCGGATGGATTATTCAGCTCGGGTATAGTGCCATCGAAGAAACGATCGGTGAAACTGATAGTCCGGAAGATAAAATTACCCAATATATCTGCCAATTCACTATTCACCCTGGCTTGAAAATCTTTCCAGGAGAAATCGGAATCTTTGGATTCAGGCAGAATGGTGCCTAATGCGTACCTCAAGAGGTCTGGCTCAAATTCATCCAGATATTCATCCAGCCAAACGGCCCATCCTTTTGAAGTGCTCAATTTCCTGCCTTCAAGATTGAGGAATTCATTGGCCGGTACATTTTCCGGAAGAATATAATCACCATGTTGCATCAGTGTCGCAGGAAACATAATGCAGTGAAAGACGATATTGTCTTTTCCGATAAAATGGATCAGGGATGTCTCTTTGTCCTGCCAATATTTTTTCCAAAGCTCCGGTTCTCCTTTCTCTTGAGCCCACTCTTTTGTTGCAGAGATGTAGCCGATAGGAGCATCAAACCAAACATAAAGGACTTTACCCTCACCTTCAGAAAGCGGGACAGGTACACCCCAGTTCAGATCACGGGTAACGGCACGGTCGCCCAAACCGGCATCAAGCCAGCTTTTACATTGGCCGATTACATTGGTTTTCCAATCTTTTTTGCCTTCAATCCATTCAGTAAGGCGGCTCTGAAAATCTCCAAGAGGTATGAACCAGTGTTCGGTCTCTTTAATAATTGGTTTATTGCCGGTAATGGCACTTACAGGATCAATCAAATCTGTTGGAGAGAGTGATGATCCACATTTTTCGCACTGGTCGCCAAAGGCTTCCGGGTGGCCACAAGCCGGACACGTTCCCTTTACATAACGATCGGGAAGAAACATGGCAGCTTGTTCATCATACAACTGCTCCTGAACCTTTTTTGTGAAAACACCTTGCTCATGAAGTTTCAGGAAGATCTCCTGTGATGTTTTTTTATGGGTTTCAGAGCTGGTTCGACCGTAGAAGTCGAAATCTATTCCAAATCTTTCAAAAACTTTCTTATTTCCGGTGTGATATCGTTCGATGATCTCCCAGGGTGTAACACCCTCTTTTTCTGCAGCAATAGTAATTGGAACCCCGTGTTCATCCGAACCGCAGATATGTATAATGTCTTTTCCTTTCAGACGCTGAAAGCGGGTATAGAGATCTGCCGGAAGATAAGCACCTGCAAGATGCCCCAGATGAATCGGCCCGTTTGCGTAAGGAAGGGCGGATGTAACCAATATTCGTTTAGACATAAAATCAATTTATACTGAACAACAGATTGTGTGGAAAATTGCACCACAACTTGTAAAATTACAACATCAGCAGACAAATTGCAGACTTTGTTTCTATTTTTAACCCTTAAAATTTTTGAAAGAATGCATAGAGCGCAACACCTGCGGCTACTGATACATTCAGTGAGTGTTTCATGCCGAATTGGGGGATTTCCAATGCTATGTCGAGCCTTGGCAAAAGAGAAGAATCGATACCGGTCACTTCATTACCCAGAATGAGGCAAACAGGCTTATCCGGCAATCTGTAATTTTGAATCATAATGCTATTATCCGTCTGTTCCAGCCCCGCGATTTCATAGCCCTTCTCTTTCAACTCTTTAATCGCTTTCTGTTCATTTTCGATGGCTCTCCAGGCCACATGCTCTTCAGCGCCGATGGCTGTTTTTGTAATCTCAGGACGCGGTGGTAATGGTGTGAAACCGGAAAGCCACAACTCATGAATTCCAAAAGCATCAGCAGATCTGAATGCTGCACCTACATTATGCATGCTTCGAATATCATGTAGCCATAGGATGAATGACTCTGCAAGCGGTGAAGTTCGTTTTCTGTTGCGTTCAAAGATCTGTTTGGTTGTAAGTTTCTTCAAATTACTCCGGTTCAATTGGTTTGATTTTCTTATCTGGATGACAGTTTCTTACTGTAATTACAAGTCATCGATTTTTCATTAGAATAGAACACAGTGAGAATTTAGAATTAATATCAGATATCTGTTGATGTTTCATAACTCTCCAGAAAGGGAATTATGACATCACCGACAAACTGAAATATTTCGCGTTGGTATCTGCGAGGTGCATTGGCCAATAGTGAAGAGGTAATGGATAAAACAGTGTCCAGTTCCGGCAGGATCATGATATATTGACC
>SKZL01000228.1 GCA_007127395.1 Balneolaceae bacterium | reverse complement strand
TGAGATAATAACGGAAAAGTGTGCCGTTCTGTATAGTTCATGTATGTATCATGCAGATTCAATCGTAATTTGATAATCTTCCATCACTTCATTAGCAAGCAGCTGAGTGCAGGCAGTCTGAGCCAGTTTGTGTGCCTCTCCTTCCGATTTGGCATCAATATTTATCTCGATAAATTTGCCGATCCGAACATCATTGATTTCGTTAAGGCCGAGGTTTTGCAGTGCCTGGTAGGCCGCCTTTCCTTTTGGATCCAGAATGGACTTTCTGAGGGTAATGTTGACTTTCGCTTTATACATACTATTGGGTCAATTTAGTTAGTGCCATAAGTTAACGGTTCTGAGTATCAGCCGCTACTTTGAGTAGCAGTTCATTCAACAGTTCATGGCTGTTTTTGCCATCCGCATCGAGTTGATATGCAAATGGCCATCGCCGAAACCATGTAATTTGTCTCTTTGCATATCTCCGGGTTGCTGTTTTAATATTCTTTATCATCTCATTTGTGCCAATTTTTCCTTGCAGATGTAAAATTGCCTCCCTGTACCCGACTGTCTGCAGCGATTGAAGCCCCGGATCATATCCAAGCTTCAGGAGTGTTTTGACCTCATCCAGAAATCCTTTCTCAAACATCATGTCGGTACGATCAGATATCCGTTGATGCAGCTGTTTTCTTGGGCGAGATAAGACGAATACCGTCAGATCATCAGGATTTTCAATGGGTGAATCTGAATGAAAACTACTGAAAGTTTTGCCTGTCTGTTTCCAAACATCAAGAGCACGTATAATCCGCTGCCGGTTGTAACCGTCCATTTTCCCGGCATACTCCGGGTCCACTTTTTTCAGTTCATTGTAGAGATATTCCAGGCCTTTCTGATTCGCGAGCCGGTTAAGCTCATTAATATTTTTCGGGTCGGAAGAGGGGATCTCATCCAGCGGCCGAATGATCGATTGCAGGTGGAGAGTGCTCCCGCCGCAGTAGATCACTTTTCGGCCTCTCTCTTGAATCTCTTGCCGAATCTTTTTTTCCCGCTCAGCAAAGAGTGCTACAGAATCGGGTGTGTCAGGATCCAGATTGGATATGTTGTGATGAGGTACAAGCTCCATCTCTTCGCGCGTAGGTTTAGCAGTACCAATATCGAGGTATCGATAACATTGACGGGAATCAGCTGAGATAATTTCTCCATCTATCTTTTTTGCCAATTCAATAGCAAGTGCCGTCTTTCCGGATGCTGTAGGCCCGGCGATCATCATTCTCATCGTCTGTGGGTTCTTTTGGATCACAGTTCAATTGATTGCTCTAACTGCAATGTATAGAGAGTGTCTCATCAGATCAAAGATAACCTTTTTGATTCAAGATCAGTGATGAGGGTTCTTGATTGTATGAATTTGAGGGCTTTGCTTATATCATCTTTGAAAAAATGATCTTCAGATGCATGAGGAATAGTCTCCCTGATTCTTTTATGAGCAAATTTTACTCCTATACCGGGCTCAAGCGGTTTTCGGAAATCGAGTGCCTGAGCTGCAGTGAAAAGTTCGATTGCCAATACAGTTTCAACGTTTTCATAAACCTTCA
This sequence comes from Balneolaceae bacterium, assembly GCA_007127395.1. Taxonomy (GTDB): domain Bacteria; phylum Bacteroidota; class Rhodothermia; order Balneolales; family Balneolaceae; genus Rhodohalobacter. The sequence goes on along the minus strand of SKZL01000228.1, from coordinate 2,312 downwards.
GCAAGTGCAGTGCACTGATGCTGCCCATGCTTACGTGATCCTCCTGTCCCAGACTGGTCGGTATGGAGTCTACAGAAGAAGGGTGACAAAGCACCTTATTTTCGGATACAAGTGCCGCGGAAGTGTATTGAGGAATCATAAATCCTGAGTTGATTCCGGTCTCCTGCATTAAAAGGGTTGGTAACCCGTCATGACCCTCAAGCAGCAGATAGGTTCTTCTTTCAGAAATACTGGCGAGTTCTGCCAGTGCTATTTTTGCGAAATCCAGAACCAGTGCAAGCGGCTGACCATGAAAGTTGCCGCCACTCAGGATGTCGCCATCGCTGAATACGAGTGGATTGTCTGTTACAGAGTTTATTTCCGTCTCAATAACGGATATGGCATGCCTGAGGGCATCTCTGCTGGCTCCGTGTACCTGAGGCACACATCTCAGGCAGTAGGGGTCCTGAACTTTGCCACAATGGCGATGCGACTCCAGTATCTCACTTCCCTGAAGCAAGGAACGAATATTTTCCGCAACTTCAATTTGTCCCCGATGTGGACGTATCGCATGGATACGCTCATCAAACGGCCTTATACTACCCTGCAAAGCCTCAAGGCTCATGGCTGCAGCAATATCTGCCATCTTAAGAAGATGGAGTGATTTTTCGAGGATGAATGCACCATAAGCACACATTAACTGGGTGCCGTTGATCAGCGAAAGCCCATCTTTTGGCTGTAATTCTATCGGCTCAATCTGATGCTCCGACAATACAGAGGCAGCTTCAAGAACACCGGAACCTTCGCTGTTCCAAAAATTACCAAACCCCAAAAGCGGCAGAGACATATGAGCAAGAGGAGCGAGATCACCGGAAGCACCCACACTCCCTTTTTCAGGAATGGCAGAAATCAGATCTTTCTCCAGAAACAACAGAAGCCGGTTGAATGTCCCGGAAGAGATTCCTGAATACCCAAGTCCAAGCGAATGTACTTTCAACTGCAGCATGAGCCTGCTGATCTCCTTCGGAATCAGATCTCCGACTCCAACTGCATGCGAGAGGATCAAATTTCGTTGCAGGCGAGCCAAATCATCACCGGTTACACGCTTATTGGCAAGAGCCCCAAACCCAGTATTGATTCCATAATACGCCTGTCCATCTTCGAGAGCACGTTCCACAATCTCACGCGCCTTCTCTATTTGGGCAGGTTGCTGCCTCTGGAAACGTATGCTTTCTGTAAGATCACTGTAAAGAGTGGGAATCTTGACTTCAATCGGCTTCATATAATTTATATCAATACCTGTTTTGATGAGAATAATTATGGCAGATCTGTCAATTGAACCAATCTTTTGAAGATGAATCTACCGTTAACTTTCAAAAAAATAACAATAGATATTACTCTATTTCGCTGCAGAACCTTATATTATATGCTCATAACACAATGTAATGATAATTCTAAAAGTAAAGAGAAGCATATTATGGCTAACATAAATAAAATAAAAGGAGTGATTGGCATTTTGACAGGGGGAGGTGACGTGCCCGGACTGAATCCGGCCATTCGCGGTGTTACTATTCGTGCCATTAGCGAAGGATATAAAGTGATTGGAATCCGTAGAGGCTGGGGCGGTATGATTGATATCGTTAGGGATAAAGATTATGACAACAGTGAGAATTTTTTCGAGTTAACAGAAGAGGTTGTTAACCGTGCTGCCAGAACAGGTGGAACATTTCTGCACAGCTCCAGAACAAATCCAAGCCGGGTAAGCAGAAAGGATATGCCGGATCAATACAAGGAAAAGTATACTGACGATATAAACGATCTGACAGATGAAGTACTGAAGAACCTGGACTTCATGGGAATTGATGCGATGATTCCGATTGGTGGTGATGATACCCTGAGTTATGGTGTGCGTCTGCACAAGGAAGGATTTAATGTGGTTGCCATTCCAAAAACGATGGATAATGACGTGCCGGGAACAGATTACTGTATCGGTTTCAGTACCTGTATCTCAAGAACCATTAATCTTGCCAATGATCTGCGTACACCGGCAGGTTCACATGAGAGATTCCTGGTCATGGAAGTGTTCGGTAGATATGCAGGATTCACAGCGATGCTGCCAACACTTGCAGGTGCTTCACACAGATGCTTGATTCCTGAATTTAAATTCGATCTGGACCATCTTACTGAGATCATGGTTGACGATCGTAACAGTAGCGCCAGCAAATACTCCATGGTGATGATCTCTGAAGGTGCCATGATTGAAGGGCAGGATATGATATTTGAGGGAGATGAGGCAGATGCATACGGCCATAAAAAATTGGGCGGTATCGGAG
>SKZL01000364.1 GCA_007127395.1 Balneolaceae bacterium | reverse complement strand
TTGCAGGAGGGAGAGACAATTCTCATACATGCAGTAGCCAGTGGGGTAGGTACAGCTGCTGTTCAGCTTTGTAGAAAACTAAAAAATGCAAGAGTTATAACCACAGCCGGGAGTGATGAAAAGTGTACTCTGACAGCTTCTCTTGGCTCGGATCTTTGTATCAACTATAATGATGAAAATTACGCACAATCTCTTCAGGAGACGTTCGGTGAGAATTGTGTGAACGTTATCATCGATTTTGTCGGTTCTCCATATTGGGACCTCAATATGGATGTTTTGGCTATGGATGGCCGGCTGGTTTATCTTTCATTTCTCGGGGGTGCAACGGTTGATAAGTTGAGCCTTGCACCGATCCTCAGAAAACGTCTGATTATTGTCGGATCTACGCTTAGAAACCGATCGGATGAGTACAAAATTAAACTGACTGAAGACTTTTACAAAGCTACCCTGAAACTTTTTGATGATGGAAAGCTGAAACCGATCATTGACTCCATATATACCTGGACGGATGTTGAAAAAGCTCACTCCCGAATGGAGAAGAACCTGAACGCGGGTAAGATCATACTAACAGGTATGTAATATTGTTGAAGTTCTTAAACACTAAAGAAGTATACATTTACAGATGGACTTATTTAAGTTGATATATGAACATGACCTGAGACTGGATGAACTGAAAGAGAGACAGCTGGACAGATCTGTTCAGGATGTCTCTATGAGTATTGAAGATTTCATGAAACCGGATCCTACATTTTCCAAGTTCTATATTTCCGGGACCCTTATGGTAACCGGAGATGCTGATTATACGTTTGGACTAAATCGGCTTGAAAAATTTTCTCCGGTGATCCAATCTCTGAAAAGAGCGCTCAGTGAATATCAAATTTCATATGAAAACCGTTGGATTCAGATTGAAGAGTTTGCCGAAAATGCTGAAATCGGTAATCCGGCCATTTTTACTCTTAAAGAGCGGTGTGATTGGGATATCGAGCCACTTAAGCTCGATTCAGACAGTAATGTAGGGCATAAAAAGTCGGAATTGGCAGAGGTTCTGGGAGCTGATGATCTGGTTCTGTATAAGGAACCGGCATTGCAAGGGTTTGATTTTCATCTCTTCTCCAAAAGAAATATCTATCCAAAGCTGTTTTATCCACTTCAAGAGTTGTTGAGTTCTGATTTTCGTTTTTTCAGTATCAACGGCAAGCGAATTCAGTCTGAACGCAAATTTTACTTCGAAACCTGGGCTCTTGATAAGCCGCCACACGGAGTAGAAGAAGTATTTAAAAGTACAAAGATATAGGGTGTGAGAAACCAGGTCAAAGTTCTGCAGAAAGTGATTTTCACTGTTTTTATTGATGATATAGTCAGATCTGAAGAGTTAGTCAGAGATTCATTGAATCTTCTCAGATCATTATTCAATATTCAAACTTCAGAGATCAATTTTTCCTGCTGATCATGATCATTCTGGAACTTTCATCTTTATCATAAGGAGTCCCATCATACTCTCCATATGTGGACTGCATAGTCAGGCCTGCCAGTTTAAGGTGATCTTGAAACCAATCAAGATTATACAATTTAACCCGTTCATTAAATACAACAGGCTCATCCAGTGTTGGCCCGGTGAAACGGATATTTTTGAAGACCATTTCGTTCTCAATATACCTTTCGATATGATAGTGCAGATTTTCATAACTCCCTTCTTCCTCGGGGACCAGATTTTTTTTGATATGCGAAGGATTCAGAAAGTCCTGAATAAAAACCCCCTCCTTATTCAGCATTCCGGAGACGTTGGTGAGCACCTTTAGATTTTCGGAATCATCCAAAAAGTAGCCAAATGTGGTAAAAAGATTCAGAATTGAGTCAAAAGTGAGGTTCAGCGGCTCTCTCATATCCCCAATTAGAAATCGGACACTGTTCAGCCCCTCACTCTCTGATAAGCGTTTCGCCTTCAGGATTGCTGCCTCTGAGAGATCGATACCGGTAACCTGATATCCTCTTTGAGCCAGTGAAATGGAGTGACGTCCACGCCCGCAACCGAGGTCAAGAATATTCGGATATTTCTTTACCGGGATGAACGTTTCGATGAAATCTATAAGCTGTACAGCTTCCTCTCTGTTACGATTTGCATATATTTTTTCATACAAGGGGCTATCGAACCACTCTTCAAACCAACTCATTCACAATCCGGTTAAAATCAATATTTCTTCAGTAAGGTATACTTGAACGCCTTATCTTAGCCTTTTAATCACTATCTTGCAATCAAAATTGCCAACTTGTTTGAATGAACTTTACTCAAAAACTGAAACAGGCCATTTCATCCACGAACTCTACATTGTGTGTAGGTCTCGATCCTGATCCTGTCCGAATTCCAAAACCATTAAAAGAGGAGTTTCCGAGTATAGAGAAACTGATTCCGGAATTTTGTCGGCGGGTTATTGAATCAACAAAAATTCATGCTTGTGCGTATAAACCGAACAGTGCTTTTTTTGAAGCTTACGGCAGTTTAGGTTGGCGGATGATGGAGGAAGTGGCCGATATGATCCCCTCCAACAGATTGTTCATAGCAGATGCAAAGAGAGGGGATATCGGAAATACAGCCCTAAAGTATAAAGAGACTTTTTTTGACAGGCTGAATGCAGATGCACTTACACTGAATCCATTGATGGGCCTGGATACTTTACTACCGTTTTTGGATGATGAGAGTAAAGGGCTGTTCGTTTTAACGATGACGTCTAACCGAGGCTCAGCAGACTTTTTACAGAGACGCTTTGAAGGCCGCATGTCATTGGGATCATATATTGCAGAAGAACTTTCGAAATTGAATGAGACGTGTGCAAGCCACCTGGGGATGGTAATCGGAGCGACTCAAAGTGCAGCGGTAGAGCCGGTTCTGGCAGCACATCCAAATTCGCATCTTTTGATTCCGGGTATTGGTCAACAGGGTGGGTCTGTGGATGAACTGGAAATATCTGTTCAATCCCATCAGGGAATTCCGATCATCAACTCATCCAGAGCGATACTATATGCAGGTGGGGATGATGAGGATTGGACGGAACAGGTTACTGTTGAAGCGATAAATATGAAGGATTCATTTAAAAACATCACATCGAGATATGTCTAAGCCGTTATCAAAAGTAATTTTGTATACGGATGGTGCCTGCAGTGGAAACCCCGGCCCCGGTGGATGGGGGGCTCTGCTCATTTGGAATGGCAAAGAGAAGGAGTTGAGCGGAGGAGAGCCGGATACTACCAACAACAGAATGGAGATGCAGGCAGTAATAGAAGGTTTAAAAGCGCTGAATCGCAGATGTCACGTTCAAATCCACAGCGACAGCGCCCTGATTATAAATGCATTTACCAAAGGGTGGATTGTGAGCTGGCTGAAAAACGGCTGGAAAAAATCGGACAAAAAACCTGTGGAAAACCGGGATCTCTGGGAAGAGATGATCCGCGAAGCCGAACGGCACCATGTTGAATGGATCAAGGTGAAAGGACATTCAGACAATGAACTAAACAACAGGGTTGATCGGCTTGCAGTAGAAGCGCGCTTGCGCGCTTGAGCTCAGAAGGGAGAATATCGAATAATGATCTGAGAAGTGTTATTTATGAAGATCTTGGCTTTTTGGCAGTTTTAATGCTTGTGACAAGAATGGATATAAGTTGATTGCATTCGTCAATCGTCTGAGTTAGCTGGGATTGATCTCTGATCAGATCGGATCTTTGGATTATTTTAAGGCAAACCATTGTTTCTCTCAACTCTTTCAGAGCAATACTTAGCTTATGAATGAAATCATTTCTGGATTCAGCGCTTTGTGATTCTGCATAATTCAATGCAGGTGATGTGCCCGATCTGATTAATTGGTTTGAATAATGTTGTAGAGCAAAATTG
>SKZL01000182.1 GCA_007127395.1 Balneolaceae bacterium | reverse complement strand
TTTTTTCAATTACAGAGACAATTCGTCTGCCCATATAGACTCCCCTGGTCTGCATTCCGATGATTGCAGGCTCTTTAGGATTGTCATAGGGTTCCATAAACTGATGCGCAAACCGCAGATAGGTGCGGCTAACGTCTTCTTCAGTCATAATTTTGGCATATTCCAAAATGAGCTCCCGGTGATTTGATTCCTCAGAAAATTAGGGATTGAAAGGTTGGAAAACAATCCAAATGATGATTGTATTGCAGTAAATTTCTGCTACCATTTTTATTTGAGGTTCTGTGAATTGAATATTTGTACTTTATATATCGTTCAGATACACCGAAAATGAGACCTGAAAAAACACAAAAAATTATTTTACTGATCGCAATTATTCTGATCAGTATCAACCTTCGTCCGGCAATTACTGCTTTGGGACCTCTGGTTCCTGAGATCCGCCTCGACACCGGGCTTTCGAATTCTGCCATTGGCCTCCTGACTACCCTTCCGGTTCTTGCTTTTGGAGTTTTTTCTGTATTCACTCCCCTTCTCACCAGGAAGATCGGCACTGAAGGAACGATGGCATTTGCTCTCGTACTGATCAGTGGCGGAATTTTTCTGCGCGTGCATCCCGCTCTATTGTCACTGTTTGGCGGAACCATACTGCTTGGTATCGGCATCGCGCTTGGCAATGTATTGCTGCCCGGAATCATCAAAAAAACGTTTCCTGAAAAGATAGGACTTTTGACCGGCCTCTATTCCGCGATGTTTGGGGTTGGAGCCACAATTGCATCCGGAATCAGCGTACCGATGTCTGAAGATCTGGGACTTGGCTGGAGATGGTCGCTCGGAGTATGGGGATTTCTGGCACTTTTTGCGTTGATCTGTTGGCTCCCGCAGATGCGCAGCAATTTACCTGTAACCTTGCGTAAAGGGTTCAGGGAATCATTACGCCAACTGGGCAGCTCCCGGCTGGCCTGGTTTGTTTCACTCTTTATGGGTGTACAGTCCCTCACCTTCTACACATTGATCGCTTGGCTCCCGGAAATATTGACTGAACGCGGCCTGACGGCTTCAGAGGCCGGATGGCTTCTGGCATTGATGCAGGCTGTTGGTATTGTGAGCACACTTATTCTACCGGCATGGGCCTCCCGGCTCAAAAATCAGCGGCTACCGGTAGCGGTGCTTGTCATACTTGAAATCGTTGCGTTGATTGGGCTCTCATTCCCGACACTTACTCTGGTGAGCCTGTGGGTTTCACTGATGGGATTTGCCCTCGGGGGCAGTTTTGGCCTGGCACTGCTGCTGATTGTATTGAGAAGCCGGGATTCAACGTCAGCAAATGAGTTATCCGGTATGTCACAATCAGTCGGGTACGGTATTGCAGCTACAGGCCCGGTCCTGTTTGGTGCCTTTTTTGATCTTTTTGACAGTTGGTTGTTGCCGATCGGATTTCTGTTTGTGATTGCATTGCTCAAGTTATGGTCCGGATTTGAAGCAGGAAAAGATCAATATGTAAATTAATCTCTGCCCCTTTCTTTTGCCTGTTTACCTATCTAATGGGACAGATTTATCGGTCAACAGGAACCAGATCCGGATCTTCCATACGTGGCACAACGGGAACCAAATAGCGTTCATAAAAGCCAAAACCCAAAAACGGTGCCAACCTGGCCAACACACGCATAAATTCACTATCCTCTTTGAACGTCTCCTCCAGGATGGCCGTCAGACGTTCATTGATCTCCCGTTCCCACTCCTCACCATATCGCTGATTCGCGAACTCTTCTGCAAAAAGGAAATCTTCGACGCTGTTGGTGCGCAATCTTCTGAAAAAGGTATAGCTGTCATTATAATCCCGGATTCGATAGCGATTGATCTCGGCCTCCGGTATATCTGACTGGAAAGGTGCACGTATAATATTGTGGTGCCTCACATCCTCTTCCGGTGGCGGGCCTTCTCTCTCAACCCTGGAGGTATCCTCAGCCACCTGCGCCTGCACAATCGCCACACCGCCTCCAAGCAAGAAGGAGAGGATCAACAGTAAACTTATAAGTACTCTTTTCTTCAATATTTTCTGAATCAATCACAGCATAGACCCCTCTTCAGGAGATCTTCAAGGCTGAATTTAACACATTCTACATCTGTTGACAAAGTAACGAAAAGATTTCGAGTAAGTTGTATTATTGTCCTTTCATCCGGGATATTGAGTGATATTATTGATTTTTGAATCCATGTTTAATAAACACTCTTTTAAATCATGATTCTTATATTGTCCAAGGCCTGCAAAAAACGATGGCCTTTTTAAACAGATGGCCATCAATATGATGGGGCAATCCGGACTGAATCGATCATTCAACAATTGTGAACATCATGGGAAAACCGATCAAAAACATCCAGGCACCTAAAGGTACTACTCTTAATTGCAAAGGCTGGCATCAGGAAGCAGCTCTACGAATGCTGATGAATAACCTGGACCCCGATGTAGCCGAAAGGCCGGATGAGCTGATTGTCTATGGCGGAGGCGGGAAGGCAGCCCGAAACTGGGAGTCCTACCACAAGATTGTAGAGACTCTCAAAAGATTGGAAAATGACGAGACCCTTCTCATTCAGAGCGGAAAACCGGTGGGTGTTTTCAGAACACACGAAGAAGCCCCCAGAGTGCTTTTGGCCAACTCACACCTGGTTCCCAGATGGGCCAACTGGGATGAGTTCCGTAAACTGGATAAACTGGGCCTGACCATGTATGGGCAGATGACGGCCGGGTCCTGGATTTATATCGGTTCACAGGGAATCGTACAAGGTACGTATGAAACTTTCGCGGAGTGTGCCAGACAGCATTTTGGAGGATCGCTAAAAGGTAAGCTGGTGGTGACTGCCGGACTTGGAGGCATGGGGGGAGCACAACCCCTTGCCGCCACGATGAACGATGCCGTATTTCTGGGCATAGAAGTGGATGAGAGCCGGATTGATATGCGCCTCAAAACCGGTTATTGTGACATGAAATCGACCCATTTGGATGATGCTTTGGAGAGAGTGCTCAAGGCCAAAGAGGAGGGTCGGGCTTTGTCTGTGGGACTGCTCGGTAATGTGGCGGAAATCCTTCCGGAATTACTGAACAGGGGTATTATTCCAGATGTCCTGACAGATCAAACATCCGCACATGACCTGCAGCTCGGATATATCCCGGTTGGCTACTCTTTGAAGGAGGCGGCTCAAAAACGTGAGAGTGATCCCGCCGGTTACGAGAAAGATGTACTCAATTCGATGGTTATCCATGTCCAGACGATGCTTAAGATGCAGGAAAAGGGAGCTGTCACATTTGATTATGGTAACAACCTGAGGGGTCAGGTGGCTGACCACATGGGCATGAAAGAGGCATTCAATTTTCCCGGTTTTGTTCCGGCTTATATCCGACCGCTCTTTTGTAAAGGATCCGGCCCGTTCCGGTGGGCTGCACTGTCAGGTGATCCGGAGGATATCGCTGTTACCGACCGGGCGCTGCTCGAGACATTTCCGGACCATGAGTCTCTTCACAGATGGATCCGCCATGCTCAGGAGAAGATCCGCTTTCAGGGATTGCCTGCCCGTATCTGCTGGCTTGAATATGGTGAACGGGCAGAAATGGGCCTTAAGTTCAACTGGTTGGTTAAGAAAGGGAAAGTGAAGGCGCCGATTGTGATTGGCAGAGACCACCTTGATACCGGCTCTGTTGCATCTCCCAACCGTGAAACTGAAGCAATGAAAGATGGCTCCGATGCCATTGCCGACTGGCCACTTCTGAACGCGCTCCTGAACAGTGCAAGCGGTGCGAGCTGGGTCAGCCTGCATCACGGCGGCGGTGTTGGGATCGGTTACTCAATCCACGCAGGTATGGTCTGCCTTGCAGACGGCTCGGAGATGGCAGACCGCAG
>SKZL01000334.1 GCA_007127395.1 Balneolaceae bacterium | reverse complement strand
TGGCCAAGCGATCAGCAGAGGTCTTTTATGATTGGAGAATGGTTCCTGCACCCCAAAGGGGGGAGATCGTACGGCAGATCGGACTGGCCCTGCGAAAATATAAAGAGCCGCTTGGAAAACTGGTCTCCTATGAGATGGGTAAAATCTATCAGGAGGGTCTGGGAGAAGTTCAGGAGATGATCGATATCTGTGATTTCGCAGTTGGACTGTCACGCCAACTATACGGTTTAACCATGCACTCCGAAAGGCCGAAACACCGGATGTATGAGCAGTGGCATCCGCTGGGTCCGGTCGGAATTATTTCGGCATTTAACTTTCCGGTTGCCGTTTATAGCTGGAATGCAATGATTGCGGCTGTCTGTGGTGATACGGTCATATGGAAAGGATCTGAAAAAACACCCCTCTGTGGTGTTGCTGTTCAGAATATCATCGCGGAGGTGTTGAAGGAGAATGATCTTCCTGAAGGAATTTTCAATCTGATTACCGGTGCCAGGGAGGCCGGCGAGTGGCTTACAAAGGATGAGCGGATACCACTAATCTCCGCTACCGGATCGATCCGTATGGGTAAAGAGGTGGCTCAAACCGTTGGCGCCAGATTGGGGAAAACTATATTGGAACTTGGCGGAAACAATGCCATCATCATCAGCAAGGACTCGGATCTGGAGATGACTATACGAGCTGTCGTATTTGGCGCTGTGGGTACGGCCGGACAAAGATGTACATCCACACGAAGGCTCATCATTCATGAATCAGTTTATGATAAGATTAAAGAGAGGCTGGGTTCGATCTATGACAGTATCAAAATTGGAGATCCGCTGGATCCAGATACACTGGTTGGTCCGCTGATCGACCAGGACGCCGTTGATTTGATGCAAAAGGCGTTAAAGAAGGTTGTTGAAGAGGGTGGATCGATTGTCTGCGGTGGAGAGGAGTTGAGCGAAAGAGATGGATTTTATGTTAAACCTGCGATATGTGAGGTGGAAAATCATTATGAAATTGTACAGGATGAAACGTTTGCGCCGATTCTCTATCTGATCAAATACAGTGAACTGGATGAAGCCATTGGATATCACAATGGGGTTAGGCAAGGCCTTAGCTCCTCGATGTTTACACTGAACATGCGGGAAGCGGAAACATTTTTGAGCCACAAAGGGTCGGATTGCGGTATCGCAAACATAAACATCGGTACAAGCGGCGCGGAAATCGGGGGTGCATTTGGCGGGGAAAAAGAGACGGGAGGCGGACGCGAATCCGGATCGGATGCATGGAAAGCATATATGCGACGTCAAACCAACACCATCAACTGGGGAGATGAACTGCCACTGGCTCAGGGAATTCATTTTGACGTCTAAACTACTGAGATAACCGAATGGATGCCCTTGAACAGATATCGGAATTTCGTGCCTCGGGACGAATGGTTGAAGAACTCAGGAAAGTGGGTTCAATCAGAAAACTTGCTGCCGGTGATATTCTGATCCAGGAGCAAAGCCGGATCAACTTTATCCCAATTGTGATCAAAGGAAGTGTACGAGTCTATCAATCTGATGATGATTACCGGGAAATACTTCTCTATCACCTTAAAACGGGTGATACCTGCATCATGTCTTTTATGAGCGGATTGTATAGTGAGGTGAGTAAACTGAAAGCGGTAGCCAATGAAGAGAGTGAAGTGTTGCTTCTGCCGGTAGATAAAGCCGGGATACTGATGAAAAATTACCCGGAATGGATTGAGTACATCTTACGTATCTACCATCAGCGGTTTGAGGAGTTACTGGATGTGGTCAATGCGGTTGCTTTTAAAAAAATGGATGAGAGACTGCTCAATTTTTTAAAAAAGGAGAGTGAGATCTCCGGATCCAAAGATTTGAAAATTACTCATGAAGTGCTCGCTAATGAATTGGGTACAGCAAGAGTAGTGATTTCAAGACTGCTGAAGCAGATGGAGAATGAGGGGCTGGTTGAACTCGGGAGAAACAGGATCACACTTAAATGAAATGTGAGAGAACCTTTTTCCTGTGTAACAAAAGTAACTGAGTTTGATTACCCGGGTTACTAACTTTCCTTGAAATAAAACATAAATCATTATTGAATCAATGTTAACAGCAGTCAAAAATCAACTCACTACGAATTGGCATCCCATGAGGCTGGTAGCCCTGGGCTTGGGGATCATCCTGGGTATAAACTGGCTCACAAACAGTGCGCCGATTTCAGGATTCCTGTCACTCTTTTTTCTATTTCAGGCAATCACGAACACAGGCTGTTTAGCAGGGCAGTGCATGCCGAATCAGAAAAAAGGAGTTGATGATGATCGCTCAGAGTTCATTGAATATGAAGAGATTAAATAGTTAAGAATATGGAAACAGCAGAGAAAAAAATGAGTTTTACAGAAATTATCAAAGGAGATACACCGGTATTGGTCGATTTTTACGCTGATTGGTGTGGCCCGTGCAAAATGATGGCACCTATATTAAAGGAGCTAAAAAGCAGAATGGGTGATGATCTGACGATTGTGAAAATCGATACAGAGAAAAATCCGGATATCGCTATTCATTATCAGGTCAGAGGAATCCCGACACTGATACTTTTCAAAGAGGGTCAGATTTTGTGGCAACAGGCCGGGGTGATGGTTGCGGATCAACTTGAAACTATTATCAACCAAAAATTGAAAGAGTATGCAGAATTTTGATGAACATCTCTATAATGTAAGAGTCACCTGGAAAGAGGGAAAAGTAGGGGAGTTAAGCTCAGAGGAGCTGGATGAAAAGGTGAAAATTGCCACACCTCCGCAGTTTCCGGGTGGAGTTGAAGGAATTTGGTCGCCTGAACATCTCTTCACTGCGGCTGTCAGCAGTTGTTTTATGACCTCATTTACTGCGATTGCGGAATACTCAAAATTTGAATTTGAGTCACTTGATGTGGAGAGTGCCGGTGTCATGAGTAAGGAAGATGGAAAGTTTGTGATGAGTAAGGTGATTCTCAAACCGTTACTATCGATTCGTGATGAGTCTCAAATTAAAAAAGCTCATCGGCTTCTTGAAAAAGCAGAACAGATCTGCCTTATCTCCAGGTCCATCAAGTCTGAAATCGAATTTCATCCGGAAGTAGAGGTTCTCTCTTTGATCGATTGAGCCTTGATCCACAATTTCTGTAAAAGGGTGAGGGATGTGTAATTTCCAGGAAAGATCATCTGCAGTAATAAAAAATTGTCTTACATTTGAGGTTCAAAAAGACCTTTTATTCATTTGACAGAACTTGATATGAGATTTGAAACGAAAGCTATCCATGCAGGACTCGAAATCGGTAACCCATCCAAATCGATCGTCCCGCCTATTTCGCCCAGCACAATCTATGAGATTGACGCTGACGGCAGAAATGATGGGGATTTACACTACACAAGATTGGGTAATCCGAACAGGTTGCAGCTTGAGCACCTGATTGCAACTTTGGAGGGAGGTGTTGAAGCCGCAGCTTTTTCATCCGGTATTGCTGCGGCAACAGCTATGCTGCAAGCTCTTGATCCGGGAGATCATGTCATCATTCCGGAGGATGTCTATTCAGGGAATCGAAAAATGGTTAAAGAGATCATGATTCGATGGGGGCTTGAGTTCTCATTTATCAATATGACATCCGTTGAAACGACAGCTAATCATATCAAACCCAATACAAAACTGATCTGGATTGAGACACCTTCCAATCCATTGATGCGAATTACAGATATCGGTGAGACGGTAAAACTTGCCGGGGATCATCAAATTATTACGGTTGTTGACAATACATGGCCTACACCGGTTAATCAATTGCCAATATCACTGGGGGCAGATTTCGTTCTTCACTCCACTTCCAAATATTTTGGCGGGCATAGTGATATCCTGGGGGGTGCAATTGTGGCCTCTAAGAAGA
>SKZL01000023.1 GCA_007127395.1 Balneolaceae bacterium | reverse complement strand
CTTCTTCATTTGGGCCATACTTGAGAATTCCATCCACATCAGAATTCTTAAAAATGGATGTGTAATGATCTATAGCCTCTTCAGCTTTGCCGCATAATTCATTTACACACAATAATGAAGGAGTGATTTTTTGCATTGTATTTATGCCCAAAAATTTTTCGTGGTGTGTTTTAATATATATAAAGCTTATTTAGCATTTTCATTTACCTGAAATATCCCAAATGTATTGCCCTCGGTATCCGTGATGTATCCCTGCCGGCACACATTCGGAATGGCGAATTTGGCAAGTGCGATCTGCCCATCTTGTTCAGAAAAATAACGGGCATTACACCGTATGAGTACAGGAAAAAGTTTAATACAGCATCTCTGGCTTAGGGCGACAGCTCAAGTACGACAAGTGATTTCGCGGGCAGTTCCACGGTCAGATTTCCATCGGAAACGCTTGCACCTGTAAATTCGGCCGGGGATACGGTATCCGGCTGCTCAAAGGTGTTATGCGCATTGATCTCACCGGCAGACAGAATTCGTCCCGAGACACCCGTTACGTTCTCTCCATTCACTTCGATCTCAATTGTGCGGGCACTGTTGGGATCAAGGTTGGTAAGCGTGATATGCACACGCCCTTCACTGTTGCGCGATGCTGTAGCCGTTACCGCCGGAAGCGACTCATTCCCGAACCGGTACTCTCCACCGTCCAGTGCAAAATCCAGATAGGTGGCATCGTGGTGAACAGTGTAGAAATCAAAGACATGGTAAGTAGGAGTGAGGATCATTTGATCTCCCTCGGTAAGGATCATGGCTTGCAATACATTGACCGTCTGAGCGATATTGGCCATTTTTACACGATCCAGGTAGCGATGAAAAATATCAAGTGATGTTGATGCCGACAGTGCATCGCGAAGGGTTTGCTGCTGGTACAGGAATCCCGGAGTTGATCCTTCTTCCGGCTCATGCCAGGTTCCCCACTCGCCTATGATCAGCCAGATCCGTTTTTCGGGGTCGTACCGATCCATGATTTCGATATGTCCGTCAAGCAGTTCCTCCCACTGATACGTAGATTCCAGCAGCTCAAACCATTCAGCTTCTGTAAAATCGGTGGCATGGCCTTTCTCTGTTTCCCATGATCCGATGATGGTGTAATGGTGCAGGTCGAGTCCGTCCATATAGTCGCCTGCTTCCCGCATCAGTACCTCGGTCCAGTTATAGTCACCGCCTGCTGCACCTGCTGCAATCCGGAAGGGCCGCACATTGGGATAACCGTGCAAAAATGTAGCAAAACGGCGGTATTGATCGGCATAAAATTCCGGGCGCATGTGTCCGCCGCATCCCCAGCTTTCATTGCCCACTCCCCAGTAGCGCACGTTCCATGGGTCCTCACGACCGTTCTCCTTTCGCCAGTCAGCCATCGGGCTGGGTCCGGGGTGATTCACATACTCCCACCACTGTGCCATCTCCTGAACGGTGCCGCTGCCCACATTTCCCACGATGATGGGTTCCGTATCCAGTACATCAACCAGCTCCAAAAACTCATGAGTACCCACGCTGTTATCTTCCGTGACGCCGCCCCAGAGAACATTTACAATAGAAGGCCTCTCTTCTCTCGGCCCGATCCCATCTTTCCAGAAATAATAGTCGGCAAAACATCCGCCCGGCCAGCGCAGGTTCGGTATCTTGATCTCTCTTAGTGCCTCAGCCACATCTTCGCGGATGGTTGTGTTGCCGGACTCATCGCGTGTCCAGAGTCCATCATAAACACCACGCCCCAGGTGCTCGGCAAAATGCCCGTAAATATGCCGGCTGATGGTCTCCTGCGGCTGATCCGCATTCAGAGTCATTTGATGTGTAGTTTGCGCTGTTGACGGAGTATGAGTGAAAAACAGGGCAGAAAAGAGGATCAACAGAGTAGATGAGACGATTGTTTTTATCTTCATTTTGATGTGGATGCTTTGGTTTGCTGGTTGAGTTGGAGCTGCATATATATTCTTAGTCCCCTAAGGTTAATTACGTAACCGGTTCTGGCCCCTGAATTAAAACTTCCGCTGGAATTCCGAGTTTTTGATATAAGATTTTAATTTGACGAAGAGAAAGAGACCGTTTGCCGGATAGAATTTCACTGGCCCGCGACTTTGACCCCAATAATTTCGCCAAATCTTTTTGTTCCATACCCATTTGTTCCATTCGAAACTTGATCGCTTCCACCGGTTTTGGGGCATCAATTGAGAAGTTCTTTTTCTCATATTCATCGACTAAAATACCTAAAACTTCCAGCTCATCACCCTCTTTGCTCCCGGGCTTTGCATCAAATATTTCTTCAATTCGCGCTAATGCTTTTTCATAATCTTGATCGGTATGTATGGGTTGAATCTGCATGGTAACTCTTCACTTTAAATTGTAGTTGCATCAATGTTGTCATACTCAGCATGAGTACCCACAAAACGGATAAATATCTGTCCGTAGTTATAATTAATTTTGACCACTACTCGATACGTGTTGCCCTTTATATTGAAAACCACTCTGTTATCAGGAAGAATACCGGCATGGGGGTATTTTTTCTTTATATCTGCCGGAGATTTCCATTGAGAGTTCTCCGCCTCAGAAAACCATGCTTTTAATGCTTCTTCGGAGTCAGAGTGATTGATCCAAAATTCACGTAAAGTCTTTCGGGCAAATACTCGCATAGATAAATATAGAAGGTTCCATTATTGGGAACAAGTAAAAAGTATATCAGACATGGTTTAATCATGATCAAAAAAACCCTCACCCGAATCCCAAACGGATCGATTTTTATGATATGCCAATTCAGTCATAATATCTGTTTAGAAAGTATATTTTTCCCATCTTCTGTCAGGGTGAACGAACTCATTTAAGTAGTAGAGTAAGTGTTTGCTTTAGATAGAATAACACGAAACAGAGCCTGTGTATGCCCAAAAACCTCATAGTTCATCGTCAAATCTCAGGATTTTCAGCTCCGATAACAGATCAGTTATGGAGTGACCACGAGTGATCAATTGAATCGAAATCCAAAACAAATTTCTTATGTCGAAATTGACCCGTAAAAATTTCATCAGGTATAGTTCTGTTCTAGCAGGCGGTTTGAGTGTGCTGCCTTCTACTCTCATTGGATCAAACAGTATCATCCCGGTTTTTCAGCCGGGCAGAGATGGCCAGGACAGTCATTGGTATCAAAAGCCGCTTCTTATACAGCAAACCGTGTTACGGGAGATTGACGCACCTGATTACGATGCGGATGTAGTGGTGGATTATCTGAAAAAAACCGGCTGTAATGTATTGGTGATAAACGTAGGGGGCATTGTGGACTTTTTCCAGAATCCACTTCCGGCAGCAAATATCAACCGATTTATGGGGGATCGGGATATTCTGGATGAGATTACCACTGCGTGTCATGCCGAGAATATTAAAGTAATCGGCAGGGTTGATTTCAGGGGAGTGGAGGATCATGTTTATCAACAGCATCCGGATTGGTTCAGCCTTGATGGAAATGGAGAACCTGCAATGCTGGGGTACACCCGCCCCGATTTATACGCATCGTGCTATACCGGTTATTATCGCAACGAGCATGCTGAGAACTTTATTCGCTATGTGATGGATAATTACGGAATTGATGGTGTTTGGCATAACAGCATCGGTGTTGGCGGTATCTGTTATTGCCCGCGGTGCCGGGAGTCGTTCGGATCGATTACAGGAAAGGAAATTCCCGTTCAGGGCCGGGCCAGTGAGCAGGAGCTGGATGAGTATATGGCGTGGAAATCGGAGATGGCGGATCAAAATATGACCCGTATGAGAGAGGCAGTAAAATCGTTTGGAGATGATAAAGTGTATACTGCCGAAGTATGGGGTAAGTTTGATGTTACCGGCCGTATCCATTCGGGAATTGATCTCT
>SKZL01000098.1 GCA_007127395.1 Balneolaceae bacterium | reverse complement strand
TTACCTGCATGAAATTACCCTTTGCTCTGGCCAGACGTTTTGTTGCGGCTGAAACATTTGACGAAACGATACCAAAAATCAAGGAGATCAATGAAAAGAATATCAAGGTAACACTGGATCTTCTCGGCGAAAATGTCAGAGAAAGAACTACTGCAGATGAAACTGTTGATATCTACTGCAGGCTGCTGGACAGTATTCATGAAGCCGGCCTGAAAAGCACCATCTCAGTAAAACTGACCATGATGGGACTGGATATCGATACAGATTACTGCAAAAAGAACCTTTTTCGGCTCCTGGATAAGACACAACAACTGAACTCTTTTGTCAGAATTGATATGGAAGGGTCAGATTATACCCAGCAAACTATTGACATCTTCAGGGAAGCGTTTAAAAAGTATGATCAGAATGTGGGGATTGTCCTTCAAGCCTATCTGAAACGGACAGAAAAGGATGTCCGGGATCTCGCTGATCTGGGCGCCGATGTCAGATTATGCAAGGGAGCCTACAAGGAGCCTGCAGATATTGCCCTGCAGTCCATGCCGGAGATCAGACAAGCTTTTAAAGAGTACGCTAAAGTTCTTCTGGAGAAAACAGCTTTTCCCAGAATCGCTACTCATGACGATGAGCTGCTTAACTGGTTGTTAAACTATACCGACGAGAACGGGATCGGTAAGGAGCGTTTTGAGATTCAAATGCTCTATGGCCTTAGAGAAGAGACGATGGCTGAATTAGCCGGGAACGGATATCAAACGCGTGTCTATGTCCCCTATGGAACCATGTGGTTCCCCTATTTTAAACGCCGCCTGATGGAACGCAAAGAGAACATCTTCTTCGTCCTGAGCACGATGTTTAAGAAATAGGGTGTGTATAGATAACAATCCTATATAAAAATCATCAACACAGGAGATCCTGATATTCATCAGGATGACGTATGTATATAATTAACAATCCTATACAAAAATCATCAGCACGGGAGATCCTGATCCCGACAACTGTCGGGACAGGATGACGCCTTGGTTAATGAACTGCCCAATCACTCACTCTGTGTATTCATACTCTAACTTACTCCGTATAATCTTCGTCAAAATCTCCCTCATCGGCATGGAGCCATAGATTATTCGACCTGTCGATATCCGCCATTCGCTGGGACGGATCAATCTCTATTCTCACTATCTCATCAAGCGGCCGGCCGATCTCAAATGTATACTCGGGAAAAACCCAGGGCCAATCTTCCTCTGTAATCCGCTCAATCTCCGGAAATTCATTCTCCTTTTGACCCCACATAATACGCATCGGAATGTAGTGATGGACAACCGACCCATCCGTAAACTCCACCTCCATATCGATCGGCATTGGCATCAGGCCTTTACGTTTCAGGGTAACCTCAGTTAAGTCATCCATCCCGGCCACTGAACCGATTGCATAGTCGATGGTCCGCGTGGTTTCAACCCAATACTCATGATACCATTTCAGTTCAATCCCGCTCTCCTGCTCCGCGATCCGCATAAAATCGATCCCGTCCGGGTGACGAAATTTCCACTCATCAAAAAATCTCTTCAAAGACCTTTGCAGCAGATCATCTCCAATGATATACCCCAGCTGATGAAGATAGATGGCTCCTTTCGTATATGAGGCCATTCCGTAGGCAGAGTTGAATTCATAGTGATCCGCATGGATATGCATCGGTTCTTCAATACCCGCATCCACGATCCTGTAATAGGCCTGGTATCGGGGGAGCATCGGATCATCAGGTCCGCCCTCAAAAAGTTCATTCATAATAAATGCAGAGACATAGGTCGTAAAACCTTCATCAATCCACTGATCATATACCTCATTATTGGCTATCGCCCCTTCATACCACGCATGAACCAGCTCATGAACCGTAACACCCACAAGACTCCTCAAGGAGCGATTCCCTGTGATCAGAGTCCCCATTGTGTACTCCATGCCGCCATCCCCTCCCTGAATCACCATATACTCATCATACGGATATTCTCCATAGCGCTCATTCATATACTCAAATGCCCGGATTGTAAGCTCAGGCAGTTGTGCCCAGTTTTCCAGAAGCGTCTCGTTTGCATCCTCCTGTGCATTGATGGCAACCGGATCAGTCTGATAAAAAAACCGCAGCAGCGGGCCATCCGGTACCTGAGCCGTTACATGGGTATAGTCGGGATCTGCAGCCCACATAATATCGTGAACATGGTCAGCTCTGAAGTGCCATCTCAGCTTCTCTCCTTCCGGCCGGTTCACGTCCGCACCCGGCTCTTCATAGCCATATCCCACTTCATTTGGATTTTGAAGAATAGCGCCGGCTGCCACAACATAATTCCGGTCTATATGGATAGTTACATCAAACGTACCGAAAGGGGCAAAAAACTCCCGGCCGATATAGGGATTCGCGTGCCAGCCCATTCTGTCATAACCTGCTATCTTAGGATACCATTGTGACATAGAGTAACGGATCCCTTCCAGGTTATCCCTCCCCGATCTGCGGGTCTGCAGCGGTACCTGTGCTTCAAATTCCATCTCAAATACCACCTGTTCCCCCGGTTCAACCGGTTCAGCCAGGTGAACCTCCATGATGGTGCCTTTGATCGTAAACTCCACCTCGGTACCGTTTTGCGTGAGCCTCTGCACCTTCTGATATCCGATTTCGGTCTCATCGTAATGGTAGATGCGGTCACGTACCCTGCGATCCGGGTCGGTGATGGTTCGTGATCGCTTGTCCATCATGCTGTTTGGCTGAAAGGCATTAAAAAAGAGGTGATAAAAGACACGGTTCAGTCTGTCCGGAGAGTTGTTGTGATAGGTCAGGGATTGATGTCCGGTGAACCGGTTTGTCTCTACATCCATATCGATCTCCATCACATACTCAACCTCTTGTTGCCAGTAAAGATCGTGCTGAGCAGCGGTTTCAGTGTGAAAGGTTAGCAGGACCAAAACAGGTACCAAGAAAGTTATCAGTACACTCTTATACCGCTCTTTGAATAAGTATTTCATGAAAACAGGTTATTTGTTGAATTTAAAATGTTGTTCGGCTGGCAAAGGCACGGCTGAGTGTGGCTTCATCAATATATTCCAGTTCCGTGCCCATCGGGATTCCGTATGCGATACGGGTCACTTTCACTTCATAGCTGAGCAGCAGTTTGTTGATATAGTAAGCGGTGGCCTCCCCCTCTGCATCGGGGTTTAAAGCCAGGATGACCTCCTGCACATTCTCATCTTTTTCACCAACCCTCTCCAGCAGTTCACGTATCCGAATATCATCCGGGCCGATATTCTCAAGGGGAGAGATCGTTCCGCCCAGAACATGGTAACGGCCTCTGAATTGATTGGTCTTTTCGATGATATAGACATCCTGAAATTCCTCAACGACGCAGATCACTCCATTGCTTCTTTTGTAATTGGAACAGATCGAACAGGGATCGCTGTCCGTGATAGTTCCACAGACAGAGCAGCGTGAGACAGCTTTTTTGAGCTCAATAAGTGCATCGGCAAGCCGGACTACATTCTCATCACTCTGCTTCAGCAGGTGGATCGCTATTCGTTGTGCTGATTTTCGGCCTGTTCCCGGCAGCCTGGCCAGCTCTTCAATGACCCTTTCGAGGGCTTCTGAGGTAATTTGCATGAAATATTTTAATTGTAAATCAAACTATCGCGTTTCTTAACCGGCCGACTGCAGGCGATTTTAACCGGTGGCTAAGCTGTTTATTAAAGACCAAATTTACTCAGATCCATGCCGGGCATGCCTCCGCCGGGTATCATTCCCTTGTAGACCTCCTGCATCTTCTCCTTAGCCGCCTCTTCAGCTTTTTGGAGCGCTTTGTTTACACCTGCAACCACCAGATCTTCAATGATTTCTTTGTCATCCGGATCGATCACATCTTTGTCCAGCTCTA
>SKZL01000073.1 GCA_007127395.1 Balneolaceae bacterium | reverse complement strand
TCTTGGTTCAGCATACAGTTTAATACCGCCCAGGTTGTATTCAAGTCCTGCTCCGACACCAAGTCCCAATTCAGTGTCAGAAACTGACTCTGAGAATCCAAACATATCAATTGAAAAGCTGACATAGTTAATTCCCAATGAACCCAAACCGTAGAGAACCAGATCGTTTTCATTGTAGAAGAGATAATGAAAGTTTGCATTCACTTCCAAAGCTGTGTAATCTCCAAATTCACTGTCCATTAGCCAGTAGATGACATCCGCCCCCACACGCATGTTTTCATTCAGAGTATAAGTTCCGTTCGCTTGTATACCGATCTCTTCTATATCGAATCCGTATGCGACACCGGCACCTATAGATATATCACCCTGTTCTTGAGCGATTGCAAGATTTGATAAAGCACAAACAAAGAATGCTACAAAAAGTAGACTAGTTATTTTTTTCATGTGTAATCCTGTTTGGTTATGATTATTGCTTCCGATATTTTACTAATCTTTGCTACAGCTTAATTCTAAGTTACATATCTAATCAGATATATGTATCATTATAGATGATTGTTACATAAAATGAAATATTTGAATGAGCGTTTTTAATTCTTCAGATGAGAGTAAACAGATCAGGCAAGATGCATCTGAGAGCAGCCTGGAAGATGATCGATTTGTGGCAAATGCGATCAAAGGCGATCAGGAGGCCTATAAGAGGTTAATGGACAAGTATCAAAAACCTCTATACTACCATGTTCTAAAAATGGTAAAAAATCACGAACAGGTAGAAGATATTGTTCAGGAGTCTTTCATGAAGGCCTTTAGCAATCTGAGTTCATACAATACGAACTACGCTTTCTCAACGTGGATGTATAGAATTACAACAAATCACACCATCGATTTTTTGAGAAAGAAAAAGTTACAGACCACCTCTATCAATGAGCCTGTTAGAGCAAAAGATGGTGAAATGCAGATGCAAATCGTTGGTGGTGCTGAAACGGATCGTAAAATTATCAGAAAAGAGAGAAAAAAGATTGTAACAGATGCCATTCAAAACCTGCCTGAAAAGTATCGTGAGGTAATTGTGATGCGTCACCTGGAGGAGATGAGTTATCAGGAGATTTCCGAGGAACTGGATATCCCATTGGGAACAGTTAAAGCGCATATATTTCGGGCACGTGAGATGCTCTACAAGGCTTTGATAGAAAGAAAGGATAAATTTTAGAGTTGTTCGGCTATTAATCCGACTATTTTTCCAAAGATTGAAGAATACTCAGATAGTTGTGATACCTGTCTGCATCAATAGCTCCCAGTTCAAAAGCCTCTCTGACTCCACAATCCGGTTCATGGTAATGCGTGCAGTTATAATATTTACAATTTTCGCGTGGTTCTGCCATCTCAGGAAAATAGAGTGAGAGCTCCGGTTTTTCAATATTAACGATACCAAATTCTCTGATGCCGGGTGTATCGGTTACATATCCACCTATTTCAAGAGGAACCAGGCTCGCAAAAGTTGTCGTGTGTTTTCCTTTATTGGAATATTCTGATACTTCACCGGTTTTCAAATTTAACTTGGGGTCAATCGCGTTCAAGATACTTGTTTTGCCCACACCTGATGGCCCGATGAATACATTCAGGTTATCTTTCAGATGATTTATCAACTCATTGATTGTCTCTTTCTTTTGAATCGAAGTTAAGCAAACTTTGTAATTCAGAGATTCATAAAGTGAGGTGATATCTTCGATGAACTCTTCTGCTTTAGGGTTCGCCAGATCACTTTTATTGATGATAATTCCTGCCGGAATCTCATAGGCTTCACAAGCAACCAGAAAACGATCGATAAAGCCTAAATTTAGTTTTGGTTGTTTGACGGATTGTACAACCCATGCACGATCAACATTGGCTACAAGGATCTGTTCACCCCGGCGTCCATGAGTGGCCTGACGCGGGAGGTAGTTTCTTCTCTCTTCAATCTCCGTGATCATTCCGGATCCATCATCACCAATTGTAAATTTCACAAAATCACCGACAGTAACCGGATTGGTTACCTCTTTTTTTTGCAGTCTGAACTTTCCGGGTAACCTGCACTCCGTTATTTCTCCATCAACAGATACCTTGTACCATGACCCGGTCGATTTTACAACACGTCCAAAATTACTCATCATGTCTGTATTTGAATCCTGAAATCATGAATGAGTGAGCTTAACGTATCATCGATTATTTTGATCAATCTTCATCAATCGGTCCAGCTCATCTCTTCTTTGGTATCCTTGATCCCACTGGAATTATTTTGCTGATTTTTTTGTGACTCGGGGATTTTTAAGAACTCTTTCGGGTCATTATCCGCTTTCTCTTCCAATATGAGGTTGACGATAGGATCCTTCCGTTCGAGATATTCAATTTGCAGATTACCGATAACATCCTGTTCTATCTCATCCACATCTTTTTCGTTCTTTCTGGGTAAAAAGACCTTTTCAATGCCTGCACGTTTAGCTGCAAGAACTTTTTCTTTAATCCCGCCAACAGGGAGCACTAAACCTCTGAGTGTAATTTCTCCTGTCATCGCCAGTGTTCCCTTAACCTTACGCTGCGTAAAAATTGAAGCAACGGCAGTGAGCAGTGCTACACCTGCGGATGGACCATCTTTGGGAACTGCACCCTGAGGAACATGAATATGCAGATCAAAATATTTGAAAGCCTCTTCCGGGATATTTAACTCATGATATCTTGCCCTCAGATAACTGATGGCCAACATTGCGGACTCTTTCATAACATCACCCAATTGGCCGGTGATATGAAGTTTGCCTGATCCTCTTGAGACACTGGCTTCTATAAATAGGATATCCCCGCCGTAAGGAGTCCAGGCCAGACCTGTTGCAACTCCCGGAACAGTGGTTCGCTCAGCCACTTCAGAGAAAAATTTCCTCTTCCCGAGAATTTCAGGAATGTCATCTACTCCAATGCTCTTTTTCGTAATGTCATCACTTGCTATTTGTGCTGCAACATTTCTACAGACGGAAGCTAACTGACGGTCCAGATTTCTGACACCTGACTCCCGCGTATATTCATCAATAATTCGTTCGATTGCTTTTTTGGAGATTTTGATCTGCTTTTTGTTCAGGCCATTCTCTTTAATCTGCTTGGGAAGCAGATATTTTTTTGCGATCTCAATTTTCTCCTCCTGGGTGTATCCACTAATATTAATGATCTCCATTCGATCTCTAAGTGGGGGAGGTATGGTGTCGAGAGAGTTGGCAGTTGCAATGAAAAGAACTCTCGATAGATCATATTCAAGTTCCAGATAGTTATCTGTGAATGAATCGTTTTGTTCCGGATCCAGAACTTCCAGCAGTGCGGATGTTGGATCTCCCCTGAAATCTGAACCTACCTTGTCAATTTCATCCAGCATAAGCACCGGATTTCCCTTTCCGGCTTTTTTCATGGAGCGTAGAATCCGGCCGGGGAGTGCACCAATATAAGTTCTTCGATGCCCACGTATTTCAGCTTCGTCATGAATACCGCCAAGGCTGAATCTCTCAAACTCTCTGTTCAAGGCTCTTGCTATCGATTTTCCGAGAGAGGTTTTCCCGACCCCCGGAGGCCCGTAAAAACAGAGAATGGGCGCCTTCATATCCTTCTTCAGTTTAAGAACAGCCAGATATTCGATGATTCTTTTCTTTACCTTTTCGAGCCCATAGTGATCTTCATCCAATATTTTTTGTGCTCTTTTCAGATCCAGTTTATCTTTGGAGTATTCACTCCATGGCAGATCCAGAATCCACTCCACATAGTTGTGGATTATACCATAGTTGGGTGATGAACTTGGTGTCATTTCCAATCTCTGAAGCTCCTTTCCGGCCTCTTTTTTGACCTCTTCAGGGATGGAATCTTTGGCATTCAGCCGTTCTCTAAGTTTATTCACATC
>SKZL01000386.1 GCA_007127395.1 Balneolaceae bacterium | reverse complement strand
CAACGGCAATTAAAAAGAGGTGAACGAACAGTTGAACTGATGAAGCAGGGTGAATATCAGCCTCTATCAGTTGACAAGCAGATTGCATTGTTGAAGATCAACAGTGAAGGGCTGTTTGAAAGATTGCCGGTGACAAAAATCCGTGAATTTGAAACACAATTTTTGGATACTGTTGGTGTTAAATTTGCCAAGAAGATGGAATCTTTGCGCAAGACAGGTGTTCTCGATGATAGCTTTGGAGAAGAGCTGATCGATACTGCAAAGTCAACCATTGATCAAATTTTAGCAGCCAGCGAGGTATAACTGAATGGCAAATCTGCGCGACATACGAAATCGTATCTCTTCGATAAAGAATACACAGCAGATTACGAAAGCTATGAAAATGGTAGCTGCTGCCAAGCTTCGAAAGGCACAGCAGCGAATGGCTGATACCAGGCCGTATGCAAATAAGATGAGAAGTGTTGTATCAAGGCTGGTTTCCGGGAACACATCGGGCCATAAACTGCTCAGAAATCCTGAGGTGATTGAAAAAGTTGTTCTGATTGTTGTAGGATCTGATAAGGGATTGTGCGGAGGTTTCAATAACAATCTCTTTCGGGCAGTTGAGAATCACATCGCAGATGAACTTAGCGAATACCATGAAAGTGGAAATCTTTTATTGGTAACTATAGGCCGAAAAGCTGATGCGTATTTTAAGAAGAGAAAATATAATGTCGCAGACTCCTATCCCGGTTTCTTTGACAATGTAGATTATGACCGGACAGCTGAGATTATGGAGAAAGCATCCGGACAATTTGCTGAGGGAGCTGTAGATAAGGTTCAGATTGCCTTCAATGAGTTCAAGACAGTGATCGCTCAGAACAGGGTTATCAGTACAGTTTTACCGCTTGAGACGGGTAACCTGGATAGTGAAAATGAAGCTGAAGAAGGAAAATTGGTTGAATTTGTAGACTATATCTATGAACCAAGTGTAGATTTCATATTGGCTAAACTGCTGCCTGTCCATCTGAATATGCAGTTTTGGCGTGCTATATTGGAGTCGAATGCATCTGAACAGGGTGCAAGAATGGCAGCAATGGATAATGCTACAGAAAACGCGAAAGAGCTTGAACAAGAACTCAGCCTGAAATATAATCAAGCAAGGCAGAGTGCTATTACAACTGAGCTTTCTGAGATTGTATCCGGTGCTGCAGCTCTTGAGGGCTCTTAACAGGGGGGGCGAAATTGTCCCATTTGAGACTTGATTAAATGGACTGCGGATCACAATATTGATCCGGATGAAAGGTTTAAGTTAAAATCTTTCTTTATGTTCATACTAATTGATATATTTATTGTTCTGTTTTGACCTCGTTTCGAGGGCGAAACAAAAGGAGGGATGGCAGAGTGGTCGAATGCGGCGGTCTTGAAAACCGTTGAGGCTTCGCGGTCTCCGGGGGTTCGAATCCCTCTCCCTCCGCTTAAGAAAAGCCCCGGCAATTTGTTGGGGCTTTTCTTTTAAATAAAACTGTGATTCATTCGTTTGTGCCAGAGAATCTTTAAAAAATCAGATAAAGCACGATCATGCAATCTATTATCACGTCTTTTATTATAGCAGGGTGCTTTTTGTTCACTCTTTCTATTCCTCAATCTGCCGGCGCACAAGATACACTATCTATCAATCTGACCGATTTTATTCAAAAAGGGTTAGAGAGATCGGGCCAGGTGGCTTATGAAGGACATGTGATTGATTTGGCTGAAAACAGAGTAAATCAGGCTCAATCCCAAAGAATATTGCCAAGGATTGAGTTTAGCAGTCAACATGGACTGATTCCGGGTGTTGTTAGTAACAGAACGGACTTGAGTCCCGGCCGCTATTATCTGGATCCGGATCTTGAGAATAATTGGGAAGATTGGGCAATCTTTACTCGTGCTGAGTTGAATGCTGTACAGCCACTTTTTAGCTGGGGTGCGATCAGCAGTGCTGTAAAGGCGGCTCAAGCCGGTGCAAGAGCTGCAAATTACCAGTTCAGCGCTGTGAAAGCAGAAGCTGAATTGCAGCTTTTTGAACTATACTACAGCTACTTGCTTGCCACTGAAATTACCAGAATACTGGAGGATGCAAATGAACAGATTGACAGGGTTGAGAGACAACTCTACCAAATGCGCGATGATGGAGATCCAGGGCTTAAAGAGTCCGATCTGTTTAAATTTGATATATTCAAATCGGAATTTCAGGTTCAGGTTACAGAGGTCAGAGAGAGTCTCGATTTTGTAAGAAGAGTCTGGAATTATGCTCTGCAGGCAGAACCGGGAGTGGTTTATGAACCTGAAGAAAATTTCCTGGATCCAATACCTTATGAACTGAATGACTTTGACTACTATCATTTTCAGGCATTCAATTTGAGACCGGAACTGAAGGGTGTAGAGTCCGGCATTGAAGCACTGAAAAGCTCGGTGGATGCAACAAGAGCTCAGCAATATCCAATGATATTTCTCGGTATCACGGCAAGTTATGCCAACACACCCAACCGGCCTCGTCAGACGAATCCGTTTATTATTAATAATACGAACTATGCATCTGCAGGAATCGGATTTGGGATCAGACAGAATCTGAACTTTTCTGCTACCAGATCAACCATTGAGAGAACAGAAATAGAGTACAGGAGGGTGAATGATCTTCATAAAGCAGTTTCAGACGGAATCGTTCTCGAATTAAATGAGAGTTACCGTGAAGCTGTGATTGCGGATGCAAAAGTGCGGCAAACCCGTGAATCTTTGGCTATTGCAAGAAACTGGGTCAGAAATGAGCAGCTCAATTATGATATCGGTTTTGGAGATGTTGAAGATCTTCTGGATGCGGTTAGCAAAGAGCTCGAATTGAGACTTCAACTGAATCAGAATATCTATAACCTGAACGTTAAGATTGCAACACTTTTGAAAACCGGAGGTATACCGGTTAGTCAGATGAATGTAAATTAAAAAAAGTTATTTATTATGTTAAAGGCATTTATAACCATTTGGATTACACTGTTATGGGTTGCCTCAGGTGCAATAAACCAAACAGACGCTGAAGAAATCAGGCAGTTGCTTGAATCACGCGATCAGGAGGTGAAAGAGCTACTTGGGCCTGCCGGTTCTGAGTACACACAGGCTCAAAGAGATCAGCTGAAGGATATCATCAATGATGTGATCGATTACAGATCGATGGCTATGCATGCTCTCGGCAGAACATACAATGAGATTTCAGATGAGGATAGAGAGGAGTTTGTATCCCTTTTTTCAACCATTATCAGAGATAACTCACTCAATAGCCTGGATATTTACAGGGCAAATGTGACCTATACTGATATACTTGTGGATGGTGATGAGGCCAAAGTTTATACACTTGCACAACTTGATGATGTCAGAACAAGTGTGGATTATGATCTTCGGTTGATTGAAGGTGAATGGATGATTACAGATATGACGATCGATAGTGTATCAACTGCTGATTCATACAACAGACAGTTTCAGAGCATAATACGACAGCGAGGTTTTGATGCTCTTTTACAAAGCTTACAAAGAAGAGCGGCAAGAGCATCTTCACAATAATTGTGCATGGATAAATTAAACCCTGAATATAGGTCAGCTGCGGAAGGATATATTTATGTGACTTATGGTGACATAAAGTACCTGAAACATGCAGTTGCAAGTGTTACTTCGCTTCGAAGATATGATATTGAAAGGCCGGTAGCCCTCTACTGTTCAAAAAATCATATTGAGGAGCTTGAAAAGAATGATATTACTCATCTTTTTAATCACATCTGCCTGCTGCCTCAGGAGAATCAATCGATAACCGGGTTTAAACACCATCTGCACCAATTTCTGCCCTTTAAAAAAAATCTGTTTACAGACAGTGATATCATCTGGTGTAAAGATCCCGATAACCTATGGAAAAACCT
>SKZL01000313.1 GCA_007127395.1 Balneolaceae bacterium | reverse complement strand
AACATCGGTTTTACAGGATAGGAAAGGGTATATCTGGGCATCCACATTTAACGGATTGGTTCGATACGACGGAAACAGGGTGCAGACGCTCAACATGAACCAGGTGGAAGGGCTGGGATCCAACCGCTTTCTGACCCTGAAAGAGGGGAGAAATGGAAAAATTTACGCCGGGTTGGAACATGGTGGATTGCTGATCAAAAGTGAAGATCAAATTGAGGTATATCGTATCAACCCGGAGATCTATGGCACGAATATTTCCATCAATGCGATCTACGAAGATGAAACAGAGACACTCTGGATCGGGACTGAAACAGGGATTTTTCACTTTAAAAACGGAGAGTTTGAGAAAGTCAACTCTGAAATCTTTGATGAATTTCCGATGACGATGGTACAGATGATCTATCGTGCCTATGACACCATACACATCCTCTTTTCAAATGCACTGGTAATTTACGAGCCGGAGACCGGGGAGTATCAATTACTGGCGCTGTATGACAGAAATTCAGAATCATTGTCATTTAAAGAGGATTTTGAAACGTCCCCGGATCAAAAAACAGGTGTTTTCTGGCAGATCCACAGTGTCAGTGACGATGAATATTTGCTGATACATGATGATGGGATCTTTCAGCTTTCTGACAGAGGGATCCAAACGGTGATCACCGGCAATGAACTGAACTGCACGTTGCTTTATGGAATGGAGGTCTCCGGCGATACATATTATATCTACGGATCGAACGGTGTGTTCAGCACAGAGAATCTATTTTCAAATCAGCCCGTTTTTGTTCGTCACAACCAGTTAAGTGTCAATTATGCGATCACAGATCATGAGGGGAGTCTCTGGCTATCAACGCACGCATTTGGACTTGTACACATGAGAGAAACACCGGTTTATCAGGGACAAAAATTTGATCCGGTGTCGCATGTTCCAATCACAGCGGTTCTTCAAGGATCGGATGATGTACTTTATGTGGGCACAAACTGTGATGCACTTTACGCCTTTGAAGGGAATCAGTTCAGGCGATATAGTACAGATGAGGGAATCCCCAATCTTTGTATATGGTCACTTCTTGAACAGTCAGATGGAACCTTATGGGTTGGCACCTGGGGTGAGGGGGTCTTTTTCAGAAGGTCCGGAAATGACCAATTCGAAGCTTTTCGCGCAGAAACGATGCAGGAGACCGAGGCTGTGCTCTCAATGTTTGAAGATTCAAGGGGAAATATCTGGTTTGGCAGTTATTATAACGGACTATTTATCTATGATGGTGAAACGGTAAAGAGTGTGCTGAACCGTAATGGCCGTCCCTTAAGTGCGGTCCGGAAAATTTACGAGGACAGGGACGGGCAGATCTATGTTGCCAGTGATCAGGGGATCGGTCTCATAAATGATCAATTTCTAATCGAAAAACCGGAAAAGTATAAACTGACAACGACACTGAATTTCAGAACCATCGCTCAGGATCGTCTAAATAGATTTTGGTTTGGCAGCTACGGTGGCGGAATAGTAATTATGGATGGTGAAGATTCATACGTTCTTACAATGGAAAAAGGACTCTTTGATGACACTATATCCCAATTAAATTTTGATTCAGAAGGGAATTTATGGCTTGCCGGTAATCTGGGAGTTTTTACAATCGAAAATTCTGAGATTGAATCTTTCCTTGCCGGAGAAAAAGATAGAGTTCGGGTAGCAAGGCTCGGACAATATGATGGTCTGCATGTTCTGGAAACAACGGGTGGTTTTACCCCATCAAGTTATATGAGTGAAACAGGAGAGCTGTTGATTCCTTCAGTAAGAGGGCTAATAAAAATCGAGACTGACAGGTATGATGCAAATTGGAGCGTCCCGATGGTTTATCTGGAGGAGGTTGAAGTTGATGGAGTTGTTTATCGGCCTGATGAAATTGAAACTTTTTCACATAATGATCGACGAATTCATTTTCAGTTTTCTGTTTTGAGTTACCGAAACCCTGCGAATGTTGGAATTGAGTATAAACTGGAGGGATTTGATGCACAATGGCAACGCGCATCAGAATCAAGATCAGCAGTGTATACAACACTGCCACAAGGAAAAAATCAACTCAATATAAGGGGATCTAACAATGACGGTATTTGGAATGAAGAAGTAGTAGAATTTACATTTTATGTATCACCCCCATTCTGGCTGACCTGGTGGTTCTATTTGTTGGTAATTATAATTTTTGTTGGAGCGGTTTATGGAATTTATCGCTACAGGGTATCCAGAATAGAAAGTTCCAAAATCATACTTGAAAAAGAGGTGCAAAAAAGAACTCTTGAATTAAAGGCAGCCAATGAAGAGTTAAAGCAACTGGTGATGGAGAAGAATAAAATGCAGCGTGTGTTAGGGCATGATCTGCGTAATCCATTATCAGGTATCATTGGATATCTTGAATTGCTTTCAATAGAAGAGGATTTTGATGAAAATAAAGAGAGCTCAAAGATCATTAATATCTTGCTTAAATCCAGTCGTGAAACATTGAACCTGCTTGAAAACATGCTCCATTTTTCGGGTTCAACAAGAGAAGCTATACAACCGGTTTTTAAAAAAAGTACAATCCGGCAACTAGTACTGGAAGCAATAAAAATTATTGAGGTTCAGGCATCTCAAAAAGAGATCACTGTCGATTTAAATTGTGACAGAACTATATCAGCCGAAGTGGATCAGAATATGATGTTATCTGTTTTGAGAAACCTTATTTCAAATTCGATTAAATACTCACCAAGCGGAAGTTCTGTTACAGTTGATGTTGAGGAAACTGAAATGGATCTGATTATTTCAGTTACAGACCGTGGTGTAGGAATGAGTGCTGACAAAATTGAGTCACTTTTTTCAGATCTGGCGGTTAATAGTCAGATGGGAACCATGGGAGAAAAAGGTATGGGAATCGGGCTTCAAATATGCAAGGATTTTGTCAATAAACATAACGGCTCCATTGAAATTCAAAGTGAACCTGGAAAAGGAAGTACTTTTACGGTAATAGTTCCAAAGAAACAGGGTCAGTAGATGAATAAGGGTTTGATGTGTGATTAACTATTCTGCCATTTATTGATCAAATCTTGAAATTGAGGAAAGAGTTCAACCGGATCTTTTTCACTTTCGATATACTCTCTCAACAGACGCCCGAGTTCGATCTCAAAAAAATGAATGAACCAGTCAATTTTGCCATGTTAAACACTTTGTGAAATGCGATTTTCACATTCATTCGAACTTTAAAGAGAAACCTCCTACATTAAACGGTACAAAAAATGGAGAAGTTCAGATGAGAACAACCACATATCAATTAAAAATTGAGGGAATTGAAGTTGATGTCGTTAAAAAAGATATCAAAAACATCAATGTGAGGATTTACCGTTCGAATGGAAAGGTGCGGGTGTCATCACCTAAACGGATCAGAAAAGCAATTATCCGGAACTTTTTAGTTGAAAAGATAGAGTGGATTAAAAAACATCTAAAAAAAATTGAACAACAACTCCCGGATCAGCCAATGAGGTATGAGAGTGGGGAGAGCCATCACTTTTTTGGTAAAGAATATACTCTGGTTATCAATGAATCTGAAAAAAAGCCGGAAGTCTCCATAGATAGAAGTGGCAACATTATCATGACTGTACGGCCCGGGTCTGATCAGATAACGAGAGAGAGGGTTATGAGGGAGTGGTACAGAGCCCGATTAAAAGAGAAAATTCCGGCATACATCCAAAAATATGAAACAAGACTGGGTGTAAAGGCTAAAGAGTGGAATGTAAAGAAAATGAAAACACGATGGGGGACCTGTAATATTCGTGCTTCAAGAATTTGGCTGAATCTGGAACTGGCAAAAAAAAAGGAAATTTGTCTGGAATATGTTGTACTTCATGAACTTGCACATCTAATTGAACGATATCACAATAAACGATTCAAAGCTATTT
>SKZL01000152.1 GCA_007127395.1 Balneolaceae bacterium | reverse complement strand
TTTGTCTACCACAAGTACAGCTCCTTTTTTATTATACGTTGAGTATCGGTGAATCCATCGATAAATACTGGTTGCTGAGACCATGTATTCGCGTGAGGCCGCAGAAACACTGAGTTTACCAGTTTCAATCAATCCAACAATTTGTTTTCGTAAATTAGGTGAAAATTGACGACGTTGCCGAAGATATTTTTTAGACATAAATAATCGGTTTATTAGTGAAAATTTATGTCAACCTATTCTAGGCACCTACAAGTGATTCGAAGTGAAGTGAAGAACCGCGAAGCGAAAAGGTGAATAATGGTTCCTATTGAAAAAGTACACCTGGAGCATCTGAAATTTGCTGAGTATCAGCAGGTGCAGGAGTTGATGCGCGCCTGTTATCCGAAGATCGAAAATCCTACATGGAACGGTAAGCAGTTAAAAAAACTGACAACCATCTTTCCGGATGGACAGATAGTGATTAAGGTGGATGGGAAAATTGTGGCCTGTGCACTATCGATTATTATTGATTATAAGCTGTTTGAAGAGAAACACACCTACCTGGATATCACCGGAAATGATACATTCAACACTCATAAGAGCGATGGAGAGGTGTTATATGGGTTGGATATGATGGTTCATCCGGATTATCGCGGCCTGAGGTTGGGAAGAAGGTTGTATGATTACCGGAAAGATCTGTGTGAAGAGCTGAACCTGAAAGGAATCGTGTTTGGCGGGCGGTTACCAAACTTCCATAAATTTGATGAGCTTACAGCCCGGCAATACATACGTAAGGTCAAAGAGAAAGAGATTCATGATCCGGTGCTGAACTTTCAGTTGGCAAATGATTTCCAGGTAAAAAGGGTCGTAAAAAATTATATCCCTGAAGACCGGGCATCAGAATCCTATGCCGCCCTGCTCGAGTGGTCAAACGTATACTATGAAAAACCGGCCAAGCGGTATATGCCGGAAAAATCAGTTGTAAGGCTGGGATTGGTTCAATGGGGTATGAGGCCATATAAGAGTTATGAAGATCTGACCGAACAGATTGAGTACTTTGTTGAAGCCGTTTCAGGTTATCGCGCCGATTTTGTACTCTTTCCTGAGTATGTAAACGCCCCCCTGATGGCAGAATATAACCACCTATCAGAGCCTGAGGCCATTCGGAAACTGGCGGAGTATACGGATAGACTAAAAGATACTTTCGCTGAGTTTGCGATATCATATAACACCAATATCATCACGGGCAGTATGCCTGAATTCAAGGATGATACATTGCTGAATGTAGGTTATCTCTGCAAACGAAACGGTGAAGTAGAGAGGTATGAGAAAATTCATGTGACCCCCGACGAAGAGAAGATATGGGGCATGAAAGGAGGCACGCAGATCCGTACGTTTGATACAGATGCCGGGAAAATTGGTATTCTGATCTGCTATGATATAGAGTTTCCTGAACTAAGCAGATTAATGGCGCTTGAAGGGATGGAAATTTTGTTTGTACCCTTTTTAACTGATACACAAAATGGTTATTCCAGGGTCAGAAATTGTGCTATTGCGAGAGCCATAGAAAATGAGTGTTATGTAGCCGTGGCAGGGAGTGTTGGGAATCTGCCGAAGGTACACAATATGGATATCTCTTTTGCACAATCGGTGGTTTTTACTCCTTGTGATTTTTCATTTCCAACGACCGGTATAAAAGCAGAGGCTACACCCAACACGGAGATGATTCTCATTGTGGATGTAGATCTGGACCTGTTAAAAGAACTGCATGAGCAGGGGAGTGTCAGAACCAAAAAAGATAGGCGCACGGACCTGTATGATGTTGTTTTGAAAAGTAAATCACAATAATCAGAAGCAATAAACCGGACCGAATGAAATATCTCAAGTTATCATGAGGAAGTTTAACTGCGGGATTTATTATTCATTAAAAAAACCGATATATTTATATGCTTTCGGTTTTATATAATAGACGTATTCAAGAACCGGATAATTTTTCTAGACGAACGCAAAGAAATATATATAATCAAGCTGTCATTCAGATTTGAACATTGCAAAGTTAATGCAGGGGATGTTTTTTCAGGGAAGCTACTGATAGTTTAACTGAAAACTTTTCAATGAATTAAGGCCGAATATTTGAGCTAACTGCCATAAAATGAGCTATACTTTTTTTGATTTTCTTCAGCTGATCGGTGCGCTGGGAATTTTTATTTTTGGAATGAAAATTTTCAGCGATGGTTTGCAGAAAGTTGCCGGAAACAAGCTGAGATCCATTTTAAAGGGGATGACAAAAAACCGGTTAAGTGGAATTTTGACCGGCTTTGGAGCCACCACCATCAC
This sequence comes from Balneolaceae bacterium, assembly GCA_007127395.1. Taxonomy (GTDB): domain Bacteria; phylum Bacteroidota; class Rhodothermia; order Balneolales; family Balneolaceae; genus Rhodohalobacter. The sequence continues at coordinate 1,613 of SKZL01000152.1, read as the reverse complement.
ACAATCCTCCACCACAACCACTGTAATGGTGGTCAGCTTTGTAAATGCGGGACTCATTACCTTTATAGAATCGACCGGGGTGATTATGGGTGCCAATATTGGTACAACCGTTACTGCATGGATGGTTTCAATATTTGGGTTTCAGATGAAGATCACGCCTGTTGCAATCAGCTTGATCGGTATTTTTTTCCCCTTCCTGTTTGTTGGCGGTGATAAGCTGAAAAATACCGCAGAGGCGATGATTGGATTTGGTATTCTCTTTATCGGCCTTGAGTTTATCAAAGAGGCTGTACCAAATATTCAGGATAACCCTGAAATGTTCGCTGCGTTAGATTCATTCACCGGTTTTGGCTTTGCCTCAATAATAATATTTGTTTTTGTAGGGACTCTTTTGACCCTGTTGACTCAGTCGTCATCTGCCGCCACAGCGATTACATTGGTGATGCTATTTCAGGGTTGGATCAATTTTCCAATAGCCGCAGCTATGATTTTGGGTGAGAATATCGGTACAACGGTCACGGCAAATATTGCAGCTATTGTAGGAAATGTTCATGCAAAAAGAGCAGCCCGATTTCACCTTATCTTTAACTTGATTGGTGTGATTTGGATGTTATTCTTGATCAATCCTTTTTTAATCGGCATTGATGCTATCATGCAAAAGTTTGTGCCTGAGGTGGGATCGATATTTGATGACTCTCAGGAAGCAAGGGCTGCCGCCACACTGGGCCTATCACTCTTTCATACCACATTTAATATTCTAAACGTATCTTTGTTGTTTGGATTTGTTCCGGCAATTATTCGCTTAGTTGAACGGATTCAAAAGGATAAAAGTGATGGTGATGATGCTTTCAGGCTTCAATATATTTCGGGCGGGCTCATGTCTTCGCCGGAGCTTTCGATTGCTCAGGCTCATAAGGAGATTGAACTATTTGGTAAGCTAATCGAAAAAATGCACTTCAGTTTTACGGGTTTGCTAATGAAGAAACCGAAGAAAAATCAAAAGTTCCTGAAAAAAATCGCTAAGAGAGAGCAGATTACCGACAACATTGAACTGGAAGTATCAGAGTATCTGACCCGCCTTTCGGGGACCAACCTATCTGTCGATGCAACAAGAAGGGTTCGTTCCATGCTAAGTATTGTCAATGACCTGGAGAGGGTTGGTGATATATACTATCAACTGTCAAAGACATTTGAGGATATGATGGAATTGGAGGTTGCCCTGCCAAAAGAAGCGATTGACGAAGTAGCTGTTTATCTGGATGTAGTTTTACAGGCGATCAAACTGATGCGTCAAAACATGCAGAATGTGAACGGAAAAGTAGATCTGGATTCTGCGATCATGATGGAAAATCGAATTAATGAGAGACGTGATGAGATGAAAGAAACTCATTTTTTGAGGCTTCAAAAGGGAGTTTATTCGGCTCAGACAGGTGTCGTTTTTATGGACTTCATCACGAGGCTTGAAAAGATAGGAGATCACATCTTTAATGTTCAGGAATCCCTGGCAGGGAAAAAACTGAAAACGCACTCAGAGATGGTGGTTGGACGATAGGATATCAGAATTGTTTAAAAAAATTGTGTGGCAAGAGAACCGGCTGCAGCGTGCGGTACAT
>SKZL01000224.1 GCA_007127395.1 Balneolaceae bacterium | reverse complement strand
CTCCTGGGCTGTCCAGAACGGCTATGGCGGCATTGAAAATCTGGCATTGATTCCGGGAACTGTAGGCGCTGCACCAATTCAGAATATCGGTGCATATGGTATGGAACTTGAGGATGTATTTGAATCTTTGCTGGCTTTCGATCTGAGAAAGGGAAGTTTTAAAAGATTTCAAAAACGGGATTGTCGATTTGGATACAGGGACAGTATTTTTAAGGGTAAGCTCAAAAACAGGGTGATTGTTACGGAGGTCATTCTGAGATTAAAAATTCAGAATCATGAAATCAATCTGAACTATTCCGGTTTAAAAGAGTATTTGGAACAAAAAGAGATCAATAAACCGTCAATAAGGGATATTTTTGAAGCAGTTGTGGCGATCAGAAAATCCAAACTGCCTGATCCTGCCTTGATTGGTAATGCCGGCAGCTTTTTCAAAAACCCGATCATTGATAAAGAGATGTACGAAGAGCTGCACGGGAGATGGCCCGGCATGCCTGCCTATCCTATTGACAGCCGCAGAGTGAAAGTGCCTGCCGCCTGGCTGATAGAGAAAGCCGGATGGAAAGGTGTACGTTCAGGAAATGTGGGGACATACAAAAATCAGGCACTTGTTATTGTTAATCATGGGGGAGCAACCGGTAAAGAGGTTCTTGAGCATTCTGAAAAAATACAGAGATCGGTATCGAAACAGTTTGGCATCAGGCTCACTCCGGAAGTAAATGTGGTTGAGTGATGATAAATGACCATCTGTTTCTGCAACTACTCAATTGTCAGCTAAAAGGCCGTTACGTTCTGGAAGAGAAACAGGGGATGGGAAAGAGGCCTGTATACAGACAGCGAAATAAACTGCACCTCAGAGATGCTGTGGCTACACGTTTTAATAATGTTCGTGATACAGCTGATGAAGTAGTGGGTGCAGAAGAAGAGACACGAAAATGGCTGAAGGAGAGAGAGGTTTCCATATGCGGTGCCGTGATCCGATCGGGTGAGTTGCTTACAAGGATGCCAATACTTTTGAAAGAAGGGAAGAAGTTGACCATCGTTCAAATACATGGAAAACTTCGCAAGAGAACCGTTTCGGAGATACAGCCCGGAAGTAAACAGGAGAGGGATCTGACCGATTACATGATCAGGGCGGCTTATCGCTCAGGTGTGCTGATGCGTGAATATCCGGATCACTCCATAAATGTCGAATTCTATTTTCCGGATAAGAGTTACATCTCATCAAAAGAGGGACTCTACAAGTATAGGTCGGAATTGTCAGAATCTACCAGAGGCAGGAATGAAGAAGAGTTTGAGAAACTCTTTATGAAAATTGATGTAACCCAGAGTGTGGCTGACATGGTTTTGAATGGAGTTCCGGATGGATTTGCACAACAAGGGTACTGCGAAATCTCATTTCAAAAACTGCTTGAGAAGATTGAGTCATTATCATTCGAGGAACTGGAAGCTCCCGTGAATCCAATTGCACATTGCAGGCAGTGTGAGTTTCGAAAGTCGGGCAGTGATATTAGCGGTTGCTGGGAATTAAACTTTGCTGATCAATCGATTCAATATCCGGATAAACATGTACATGAATTGATCGGTCATGGAAACAGAAGAGAGAGTGAAAATGGAGAACTCTTTCAGGAGCAGGTTCAGATTCATGACGGTTTGCACTCATTTGAGTTGATGAAGAAATATGGAGGGCCGAAAATATCGATTCAGCAGCGAAGGAACCTTCAGATATTGAGTGCAAGGGGAGAAAATGTACCGACTGTATGGTTAAAAAAGGAGGCTGAGATGTTGAAGGATATTCAGTATCCATTACATTTCATTGACTTTGAGGCAGCCACTTATGCTCTGCCCAACCGAAAAGGGGTGAGCCCGTACAGCCCGGTCTATTTTCAATACTCTTGCCATACTTTAAAAAATAGTGAACTGCTTGAACACACCGGCTGGCTGGATGAGGATCCGGATGAGATAAATCCGGGGGTTGCTTTCACCAAAAAACTTGCAGAGATCCCTCAAATATTTGAAGGAACAGTTATCCACTACTCCCCCTTTGAAAGGCAGGCGATACAAAATTTGTTGAAACAATTTCGAACAGGTAGTGAAATCCGGACAGAGGAGATCGATATACTGAATAGCTTTCTTGTTGGCCAAAAAGACCAGACAAACGAACGATTTCTGGATCTGAGCAAGGTGATCAGAGATAGTTATTTCAACCGATTTATGGAGGGGGGGCTTGGGCTCAAACAGGTATTGAGCGGTGTTCTGATGTGTGAAAAATTCCTTCGCAGTGTCAAAGATGACAATGAGTGTTCATTACCAATGAAGAACGGCTATTTTTTTGGAACAGAGAACCCATACTTAGATATACAGCTTCAAAACAGTTCAATCAGTGACGGTTCAGCAGCCATGAATGCGTGGATTAGCCTTAAATGTGGTTTATTGAGTGATGAGGAGCAATTAATTGTCCCAAGTGTTTTAAAAGAGTATTGCAGGCTGGACTCTTTATCAATGGTTGTTATTTTTAACCATATAAAGCAGTTATTGAATGAATTTTCAGAAGATGAGCCTGGCGACATCATTCTTTTTTGAAATAACAAAAGTATATTTATATCGAATGAGAAAGCTATGAATCATTGGGCCAAATGTGGGAACTATTGATTTCGTGAACGATTTATTCTTTTATTGAGATAATACCCATACTGAAAAGTGAGGATCATATGAATATGAGAAAAGTGTTTAAAATTTTCATGCCGGTTATCATCGTGATGATGGTGATACCCTCATGTGTAGTGCAGGAGAGTGCTATTACAGGCACAAAGCGCGCATATGCATACTCCTGGGATCAGGAGGTACAGATTGGCAGAGAAGTAGATAGCGAAATTGCAGCGGAATTTGGTATTTACGAAGATGAAAGGATCAATGAGTATTTTGTATCCCTCAGTGAGGAGATTCTCCAAAACAGCCATATGCGGGCCGAGGATACTGCTCAGAGGTTTCAGGATACAGAATTTACTTTCAGGGTACTGGATAGTCCTGTTGTGAATGCATTCGCGCTGCCCGGTGGGTTTGTCTATGTAACACGTGGTTTGATGGCGCATATGAACAACGAGGCGCAACTTGCTGTCGTGATTGGTCATGAAATAGGGCACGTGGCTGCACGGCATGCATCACAAAGAGGTTTACAGCAGATGGTTGGTCAATTGGTGGTTGTAGGCGGAGCGTTGTTGGGGCAGGAGTTGCTGGGACTGCCGGGTGAGACCATATTGAATATCAGCGGCACTGCTGCACAACTGATTTTTTTGAGCCATAGCCGAAACCATGAGAGAGAATCAGACAGACTTGGAGTAGAATATGCCGCAAAAACCGGTTATGCGTCAGAAGAGGGTGCCGCCTTCTTCACCAGCCTCAAACGTCTCTCCGAAAGGTCCGGACAGGCGATACCAAGTTTTTTGTCGACACACCCCGATCCCGGGGAGAGAGAGCGTCAGATACCGAGGATGGCGGAAAATTGGCGTGAAAGGGGGTATGAACAAAATATCCGTAATGAAGAGAGATACATGGAGATGTTGGATGGAATGATCTATGGTGAAAATCCGCGTAACGGTTTTGTTGAAGAGGGCAGATATTTACATCCTGAAATGGAGTTTTTCTTTCCGGTACCTGAAAACTGGAATGTGATTAATAAACCGACTCAAGTCATATTGATCAGTTCAGAAAATGACGCAGTGATGTTATTAAGGCTCGATTCTGAGTCAACATCAGCGAGAGAATCCGTTCAGCAGTTTTTGAGCAATAATGAAATTGAAGCCGGAGATCAGGGTGTTGTAACAACGGAGTCCGGATTACCTGCGTACCAGGCAACTTTCACAATTGCAGATGAGGGTGATGAGCTTGGTGTGAATGTTTATGCGTTGGAGTATGGAGGACGCATTTTCAGGTT
>SKZL01000196.1 GCA_007127395.1 Balneolaceae bacterium | reverse complement strand
TCAGAAAAATCGGCAATAGATACGGTTTCACCTGAAAGCTCCCAGAATCTTGGGTCACTGAGTTCAGCTTCAAAAACCGGTTCATCGGTTGAAATATCAACCACAATAAAGTTACCGGTAAGGCCATCCGGCAGGATAGCTATTTTTTGGGCATCAGGATAAAAACCTATTTGGTTCAGTTTGATGTCGTTTTGAGCAATTAGTGATGTTATTGATAGAAAAAAGATAGTTATCAAAAAAAATACTCTTCTCATCTTTAATTTTTATTAATAAGATTTCAATTATACGTCTATTAGGTTAGACCATTTGTCTATATCACAACCTTTCACAATTGCTCAATGCTTCATCAACAAGTCCAATAATTTTCGATCCAGTTGATATCCATACCAATCTTCATAATCTACATCCTGACGCCCTGAATTGAGTAATCCAAAATTTCCGCGAAATTCCCATAAACCCCACCCGATTCCATTCTCTGTAAAGATGTCGAGTGTATCAGAGAACCAGGCAAGGAAAACATCATGAGGTGTTTTATTGAAGCATCCAAACTCACCGCAATGTACACCGATGCCCTGTTTTACGATCTCAATCCAGGGTGCATAGTGCTCCTCCAGCAGTTCTCTGCTGAAATAGCGATCGCCAACCTGGCCCGGCCATTTTGGTTCCGGCAGTGCATCAATATCAGCAAAAGCCCAGGAAGCTCTGTAGTGAGATATCTGAGCCGGGAAATAACCTCTGTTGCTTTTGGCAATCCCCAAGTCCAGAAGCTCCGGTACAACGGTCGTTCCCACATTGTTGCCACCTGCTATCACCAGATGATTCGGATTGGCACTGCGAATAGCTTCAGTTGCTCCTTTTGCCACTTTGCGGTAGGCATCTCCCGGTATAGCTCTGACCGGAGAGTGTTGATCGTTCGGGTCATCACGCATGGCTGGTTCATTCACCAGATCAAAACTGATCTTATCAGAAGAGATATTCCGGTAACGCTTTGCCCACATCTCCCAATGAAAGTTAAACGCCTGCTGAGCCTCTTCATCCAGCCATAGATTATAGGGTTCATGAAATCCTGCATTGATGCAGTAACCGGGAGCCCGGTGCAGGTTCAGGCTCACATGCATGCCATAATCGTGCGCCATAGAAACCAGAGCATCAACTCTGTCAACTTCTCTTTCACTGATCAGATAAACCTCTTCTGGAGTAATAGGTTTGGACCTGTCAAAATCGAGATAATTAGGGTATGCCATAGGAATCCTCACAAAATCAAATCCCCAATCAGACATCCAACGAAAGTAATCCTCACTTGTAGGCTGCACCCATGTATTTTGCGGATCAGGGGTAAAGAAATCCAGCAGGTTAAAACCTCTCCATCTTGGTATAGAATTTATCGGTTGCTTTTCTCTTTGACACCCTGTGAAACCGGCAATGCCTGCGACACCTGCTCCTGCTGTGAGTAATGCTGTCTTCTTTAAAAAATCTCTTCTGGATTGATGTACTTTGATGCTCATTTAACTGTTTTATAAAGGTTATCCGTTTAATTCATCCACTTTGGCCATCCATTTGTCTATTCACTAACTTCATAAGAGTATCTCGGGATCGGGTTCAACTGAATACCTCATTTCCCGGTTTTACCCTGACAAATCAACTTGAAGATTCAGTCTATATGATTGCTCAATAATTGGAAAAAACCTTTGAGATTCTGCCTAAGTTACTCAATATAATGAGTTCCCTCATTTTTCCACCGCGAGCGTTTATTTTTTGTACACGATGTGCAAATTTTCATTGCGAAGCGATATAAGCTTGAATACATTACTTAAATATGTCGAATTGATCCTTTCGCCAGGCTCAAGACAAACACAATTTAATCAAAACCCGTCATTTCAGCCTGCTGTCGGGGCGGGACGAAGTCGTTCATCTTTTATCTCACGAAGCGAAACGCTCCTCATTTCTCCCACGCAACAAAGCGGAGTGTAGTGAAGCGAAAACTTCCTTGATTAGAATACAAATCGCTCGAATTGATGGTTCTTAACATTAAATGTCAGATGAACTCAAAAAGATGTTACATATAGTTCTATAAAATTTAAATCCATAAAGATGACCAACAACAAACTTAGATACCCAAAAAAGGCCTGTTCAATTATTACGGTCATTCTACTAACCTTTCTTTTTGCCGCATGCAATCCCACTGATGAACATACCGGCCAACTTTCCGGCGCCCTTGATCCGGAATTGCGGGAGTCACTATCCGTAGAGTTTCAATCTCATCTGCTGAATCATATTTTAGATCCCTGGTATCCGGCATCAGTGGATGAAGAGCATGGCGGTTTCAACACCCGGTTTGATTACCGGTGGAACCCGGACGCTCATCAACCCCGTATGATTGTATCACAGTCACGGCTCATCTGGACAGCTTCCGTTGCTTCAGAGTTTGTTGATGATACTGACCGGTTACTTTCTGCTGCTGAACACGGATTTCACTATCTGAAAAATGTGATGTGGGATCATGAATATGGCGGCTTTTATAACCAGGTTAACGGGGATGGCTCGGTTACTCAGAATAGTGATGGCCGTGCCATCAAGCAGGCATATGGCAATGCCTTTGCGATCTATGGTTTGGCAGCTTTTGTAATGGCAACAGGTAATCAGGATGCACTCGAACTGGCGATCGATACGTTTCAATGGCTTGAAACCCACTCTTACGACCCCGAATACGGTGGTTATTTCAATTATATGGAACGGGACGGAACCCCGCTTACAGATGGGTTCAACGGCACTCCTCCAAAAGATCAAAACTCATCCATCCATCTGCTTGAAGCATTTACGGAACTGTATCATGTGTGGCCCGATCCTCTTTTGGAAGAGCGTCTCTTCGAAATGCTGACACTCATACGGGATACCATCCGTATCGATCCGGGCTACCTGGTTCTTTTCTCTGAAGCTGACTGGACACCGGTCTCTTTCCGGGACTCCTCGGATCAAGTCCGGAATGAGAATTACTATCTCGACCACGTCTCTTTTGGGCACGATGTTGAAACGGCTTTTTTAATGATCGAAGCTTCTGAAGCATTGGGAATCCAAAATGATTCCACAACACACCACTATGCAAAACAGATGGTGGATCACTCCCTCAGAACCGGATGGGATCATGAAACCGGGGGATTTTATGATGGAGGCTACTATTTCGATACAGATGAGGATCTTGTTGTTGTTCGCGAAACGAAAACATGGTGGGCACAGGCGGAAGGGTTGAACGCACTTCTGTTGATGTCACTTCTCTATCCGGATGATGAGATGGAGTATCAACGATATTTTCTGCAGATGTGGGACTATATCAATGAATATTTCATCGATCATGAATATCATGGCTGGTTTGAGTCCGGGCTGGATAAAACACCCGACTCCAGATACGGCGCAAAAGGCCATATCTGGAAAACGAACTACCATGACGGGCGAACGATGATGAACGGAATTCGTATGCTAAACCAATAAATTTACTTGAGTTTGATAAAGGTTTCGACTTCACTTCACTGCGCTCCCCGAAGGGTCGGTGCAGGCTGAACTGACGATTTTCAAGACATTTATCTCGAACTCACGTTAAATTAAATTACTCATTCAATAGATTGTGTGCTGCAAGTACAATAAACATGAAATTACTGGAGCCACCTCCCATTACATACTCGGATTGCTGCCACAGATATGGAAACTCTTTCAGTTCCGGAAAATCGGGCTGAATGAGGGCCGTTCCCACGATGACCCCACCCGGTATAAAACTGTAGTCCATGCGGTTCAGTCCGTATGCGGCTGTTTTAGACCGTGCACCCACGCCTGATGCATACGATTGATTGTTTGAACCGGGTTGATTGCCCAGTATGTAGTGAATGACATTCAACAGATACTCTTTCCCAAACTCTTCAGGAAATGCTTTGTGCAAAAAGTATTG
>SKZL01000027.1 GCA_007127395.1 Balneolaceae bacterium | reverse complement strand
TTTGAAGATCCTGAAAGCGATCGGGATGATGATAAGTTCAGCCAGATTCATATTCTGAAAATTTTCGGCATCGTGGAAAAGCTACCTAATTGAGATATTTTAAAGTACTCCTAAAAATGGTTCCCGCCGGTACGGCCAATCAATTCGCGAGCACTCATCAGGGCAGTGTCTGTAATCTCTTCTCCGCTCATGAGTGAAGCCACTTCGCGGATATGCTCCTCTTCAGAAAGCGGTTCAATACGTGTAATCGTGCGGTCACCCTCTTCCACTTTTGCTACCCGGTAGTGCTTGTGAGCCTGACTCGCGATCTGAGGCTGGTGTGTAATCGCAACAATCTGACAATATTCTGAAAGGTTTCGCATCACCCTCCCTACTTTCTCAGAGATTTTGCCGCTGATACCGGTATCGATTTCATCAAAAATCATTACCGGCAGATGATGCTCCCTGGCCAGAATTGATTTGAGAGACAACATGACCCGGCTAACCTCTCCTCCTGAAGCAATTTTTGCAAGTGGCTTTGGATCTTCCCCTTTATTGGTTGAAATATAGAAACGAACATCATCACAACCGTTCTCCTGACACTCCATCGGAACTCCTTCAATATTGATCCACCCCTTATCAGCCTGCAACCAGTTTACATCGACTCTAAATTGACCATTCTCAATACCAAGATCTTTTAATGAGGTCACGATCTCCCGCGAGAGCTGCTCTCCTACTTTTACACGTTGGCTATGCAGATCAATTGCTGCAGATTTCAGAATAGCGGATTGAGCATCGATCGATTTAACAATTTTCTCAATCTCCAGATCAAAGTTATCGGCGATATTGAGCTCCTCTTTCACTTCATGATAAAATGTGATCAATTCAGGAATCGACTTCATATACTTCTTCTGAAGACGATTTAACTCTGACTGGCGCTGCCTTAATTCTTCCAGCCGACCGGGATTAAACTCGATCTGCCCCCGATAACGCTCCGCAAACTGAATGGTCTCCTGTACACTGATCCGCGCAGTATTGATCTCCTTAAGATAGCTCTCAAAATCCGGTTCAATACGAGCCATATCCTCCAGGTGCAATTTGATGGTATTCATCATCTGTATCAGGCTTATCTCATCACCGTCACCGATATCGGTGATTGCCTGCGCCTTTTGATCCAGATCCTCCGCATTATCGAGTAAATTCATTTCGGCAATCAACTGCTCCTCTTCATCCTCACGCAACCGAGCTGCTTCCAGCTCCTTCACCTGAAATTGATAGAGTTCTGATTTCTCTTTTAGCTCTCTCTCCTTTTTACGCAGTTCTCTAAGCTCTTTTTGCAGAGCAGCCATCTTTTTGTACTCTGTTTTATAGGCTTCCAGAAATGGAACAACAGAGTCAAACTGATCGATCACTCCAATATGATACTCATCTTTCAAAAGCAGTTGGTGGTCGTGCTGTCCGTGTAAATCTACCAGTTGATCCCCAACCAGTTTTAGAACTGATATATTGACCGGGGTATCGTTGATAAATGCACGGCTACCGTTCTGACGAATTTCTCTTCGCAAAATCAGTTCTGTTGAATAATCAACCGCATGTTCTGCCAGCAATTGTCTCAACCAATCATTATCTCCCACTTCGATCGTCGCTTCAGATATCGCCTTATCTGCACCCTGCCGAATCACCTCAGTATCGGCCCTCTCACCCAAAATCATATTCAGTGCGCCAATGATAATCGATTTACCGGCACCGGTCTCTCCGGTGAGCACACTCAACCCCGCCTCAAGCTGTACATCCAGCTCATCTATCAGGGCAAAATCCTTTATGTATAATGATTTAATCATGGAGTTTTACAAAAGAGATAAATTCACAAGCCAATATCCTCTGATAGAAACAAAATAGAGCTAATCCTGCCAAATTTTAAAGATTAATTCAACTCTATCCCAATAGATTTGTCTGATCACAATTGTAATTAATTGTATGAACCTTTTATGACAAATTCCTTACAGTTTTAATCGCTCAACTCTATTTAAATTTGAAAAGGGGAGTCAAACGATTATTTTTATCGTATAATTACGATTAAGAAATCCCTCACATTATGGCTGAGACTAAAAAATTAGAAATTGAAGAGAGCACGATCATTCGTACAGCCGCAATTGCAAAAGCATTAGGCCATCCGGCACGGATTGCAATCTTGAAAATTCTGGCCGGACAAAACAGCTGTTTTTGCGGAGATATCACGGAAATACTGCCACTCGCGCAATCCACCGTTTCACAACATCTAAAGGCGTTGAAAGATGCAGGCTTGATCAACGGTACGGTGGAGGGAGTGCGTACCTGCTATTGTCTTAATCCAGACGGCATCAAAGAGCTGAATGAGTTCCTCTCCAGGTTATCAACAGACCTCATGAGTACCTGTTGCTAAAATCTATTTATCCACTGGTATAAAGGGTCAAACTTCACCTTGTTCATCCCGGAACTATAATTCAAATCAATAAAGCTTTTTCTTAACTTTATGTGAGATCAAATAGATTGAAGGATCAGAGTGATTAAATAACAAGAGAATGATATGAAATCTTTTTATGCGGCTGTTTTTGGAGCCGGGCTATCGGGTACTGCAATAGCACATGAATTAAAAAAGAGAGGCAAAAGCGTACTGCTGATTGACCCATTTGTTTCTGAAAATGCTCCCGGTCCGCCGGCCGGTTTGGTAAATCCGGCTACAGGGCGCCGCGCAAAACTTCTTTGGCGGGCTGAAAAGTGCCTTATCGCATTACGAGAGCTTATCGATGAGTTGAGCCTTTCGACCGGCCAACATGACCTGATTTCGGACAGCGGCGTGATCCGTCCGGCCATCACTGAAGAACTGGCTGTTTACTTTAAAGAATCACTCGAAAAATATAAATGGCCTGACGGATGGGTCCACTGGATGGAGAAGGATGAGGTTTCAGCATTCAACCCGCAAATTGGGCCGAATCATGGTGCTCTTTTTCTGAATTCCGGTTTTACCGTTTTTGTTGATCGTTATCTGAATTGCTATCGACAACTGTTAAGAAAAAAAGATGTGGAATGCATCTATAAACATGCCAAGTATTTTGTCTCGGAAGAAGAATCGGGGTTCAGGATAGAAGTTGAAGATGATCAACGATTCCAGGCTGATCATGTGATTGTAGCGGCCGGACATCAAACCCCTCTCTTTAATGATTGGAAATTTTTACCCCTACACCGGGTAAAAGGAGAGGTATTGTGGTTTGAAGCTGATCATGATCTGGATTGGGACCATGGTATCTCTGCAATGGGTTATGGAATGAGGGTTGGCCGGAAAGATCTCATTGTCGGCTCCACATATGAGCACCATTTTGATGACCTGGATACAACAGAAGAGGCGGCAAATCAGATCCATAAAAAACTGAATAAGATGTTTTCCGGTTTATCCGGCCATCTGTCGGTTAAAGCCCAGCTTGCCGGGGCAAGGGTTACCACACCAAACAGATTACCGGTGATAGGCCGCCATCCGGATATTAAAAATCTCTCTATCTACAGTGCACTCGGTTCAACCGGCCTTCTCTTTTCACAATATGTAGCAGAGTTGTTGGCCGACCACCTGGTATCAGATACTCCTGTTCCGGAAGAGCTGGCTGTTAAGCGATTTTAACCCGGCGAATGTTTTTCAAACTTATGTTTGGACTCCCGTTCTATTAATCGTAATTTTACGATTGATTTAACTAACCATTTAAAACTGCTATGAATACAACTACTGAAACCCGGAAAGAGAGAGAAATTATAACCGTAGAAGTGTTCGACCCGGCGATGTGCTGCAGTACGGGAGTATGCGGGCCGGATGTGGATGATGGTCTTGCCGATTTTGCAAATGACCTGAAATGGCTCAAAACGGAAGGGATCAATGTAAAACGATATAATCTTGGCCAGGAGCCGGAACTATTTAAAAACAATTCATTGGTTCTCTC
>SKZL01000299.1 GCA_007127395.1 Balneolaceae bacterium | reverse complement strand
TCAGAATGCAGTATTATTGCAAAATAATGGCCATAAAAAGATAAAATATTTCAATATTTTTTATCACAGTTGTGAAAATGCAAATACTTCACTTTTCAACAACTGTTTTAGATGAAAACGGAATAGATCAGATGCATATTTATCGATGAGTCCAATTGAAGAAAAATTAGAGCAGAAAGTTGCTGAGCTTCATATACCGACAGCAAGGCGTCATATTTTTCTGTGTGCTGACCAAAGTGAGCCAAAATGTTGTAAAAAAGAAATAGGCCTTGAGTCGTGGTTCTATTTAAAAAAGCGGCTCAAAGAGTTATCACTGGAGGGTGAAGCCGGTATACTCAGAACAAAGGCTAACTGTTTACGGATCTGTCAGCGCGGTCCGGTTGCAGTGGTTTATCCGGAAGGAACATGGTATCATTCATGCAGTCCGGATGTCCTGGAGCGAATTATTCAGGAACATTTGATAGGTGGAAGGCCGGTGAAAGAGTATTGTATAACAACCGCACCTTTGAAATGATAAATGGAATAGAGATTATTCTGTTTTATGGTTTAATTGCGGTGCATTCTCCTATTGTGGGGAGAATGCATTTACTGAGTATGGTTTAATTGCGATGAATCCTTTGATTGATCAAATATGACGGGTTCTCAAAGAGGATGAAATAACAGTTAACTTTTTGAGTCATCGGAAAACGATATCTTCTGATTAATGCTTTCATTAAGAGCACATAACAACGAAACTGAAAATGCCGGCTCAGTCGGCACACTTGCACTGAATTCAATTGAACTATAGCTCATGCTTCGATTTTTTAAACGCTGGTTTCCCGCAAAAGATGAGATCAATAAGCCCAAAAAAGCGATCAAGCAGGCTGTTTCAATGCTTCGAAGGGAGTATGATGGTATCCCCTGGGATGTTAAAAGTGCGAATCCTGATCCTGTGGAACAGTTTGCAGAGTGGTTTGAAATAGCCATTGAAAAGATTGATAATGATCCCAATGCAATGATATTGGGAACGGCCGGGCGGGATGGACAGCCTTCTACACGAACTGTTCTCCTGAAAGGGTACGACCGGGATGGTTTTATTTTTTACACCAATTATGAGAGCCGGAAAGGAAGGCATCTGACGGATAATAGCAAAGCTTCCCTTACCTTCTATTGGCCTGATCTGATGCGCCAGATACACATTGAAGGGAGTGTTGAGAGTGTTTCGGATGATATCTCAGACAGCTATTTTAAGACTCGGCCTGATGGCAGTAAACTGAGTGCCTGGGCTTCACTTCAGAGCCATGTTGTGGATTCCCGCGCAGTACTTGAAAACCGGCTTCACTCGCTGGAAAAGAAGTTCAAAGGGTCTGAGATTCCGCGTCCGCAGAACTGGGGAGGTTACCTTGTGATCCCTCACCGCTTTGAGTTCTGGCAAGGACGGCTGAACCGGCTCCATGACCGCATTTGCTATCGAAAAGATGGTGACAGATGGATTATTGAGAGGTTATCGCCGTAGGGAGTGTTGAGTTTTTTTTGGACCGGGGACGGTGGACGGAAGAACGGGATTTCAGGCTGGGATGTAGTGGCAGTCCTGACACTTTGGAGAGTTTTTATCCCGACAGTGGTCGGGATCTCCGCTTCGCTCCGAGTGTTGACCGGGGACGGAGGACGGAAGACCGGGATTTCAGGCTTGGGTGTAGTGCAGGACCGCGAAAGCTGTCGGGCGGGGACTAAATGAAGTCGCTCCTCTTTTAAACCACGGAGCTGATTGAGAACTCCTGATGTGGATCGTTATACGATGTGACGGATTGACAAGTAGCTATTCATTACATGAGATTTTGTACCTTCAGGATAATTAAACGCAATATATTCAAATCGTCTTCTTCTTATTTTTTTGAGGAAAATGAACTGATCAAATAAAATAACACACATTACCTTGTCTGAAATTATCCAGAAACCACCTGTTGCTGCGATTGCCACTCCGATTGGTGAAGGGGGGATTGCGGTCATAAGAGTGTCCGGGAAGGAGGCTTTTCAAAAGGTACAATCCTGTTTTAGAGGCAGGGATCTCACAAAAGCTGACTCCCATACGGTTCATTTTGGCCGCATTGTTAAAAAAGACGGGCTTATTGTGGATGAAGTACTTGCAACGATTTTTCGGTCACCGAAATCGTATACGGGTGAGGATACGGTGGAGATATCGTGTCATGGCGGGGTATTGGTTACGCAACAAGTGCTCGAAACAGTGCTGGAGCAAGGAGTGAAAGCGGCTCAACCGGGAGAGTTTACCCAGCGCGCTTTTTTGAATGGAAAACTGGATCTGGATCAGGCCGAAGCGGTCGCTGATTTGATTCATGCCAAGAGCATCAAAGCAGTGGATGCGGCCAACCAGCAACTGGAGGGCAAGTTGGGGGAGCATATCAAAACATTCAGGCAGCAGATCATCGATGCGACAGCCATGATCGAGCTGGAACTCGATTTTATCGAGGAGGATGTTGAGTTTGCCAACAAGGAGCAGCTCAGGAAATTGCTCGCAGATCTAATTCTGGAGATCAGCAAGCTGCTTGATACCTATGAAACGGGGCGATTGGTGAGAGATGGAATCAAAACTGTTTTTATCGGCAAACCGAATGCAGGTAAATCCACACTCTTGAATACATTGGTTGGAACCGATCGTGCCATTGTCACCGAAATTGCAGGTACCACGCGGGATACCATTGATGCGGATTGGAACTTTGAAGGTCTGCTGTTCAAACTGATAGATACGGCCGGACTTCGTGATACCGATGATCGGATTGAAGCGGAAGGAGTCAAGCGTTCACGTAAAGCGTTTCAAGAGGCCGATCTGGTGGTATTCCTTAAAGATTTGTCACATATACTGGATTCAACAGAGAGAAAAGAGATTGCGGATTTTCAGCAGCACGCATCTGAAACACCTTTCCTGTTGGTAGGCACCAAGCTGGATCTGTCAGGTTCAGTGAATGAATCTGAACAAGAAGAGCGGATTCAATTTGATCTGAAGATCTCTGCCCTGCAGGGCGAAAACATCGATCATCTTAAGAAGATGATGAAGGATCGGGCACTGGAGAGCAAGGATTATGATACCTCCAGCCTGCTTGTCACATCATCCAGACACCGGGATGCACTGCAGAAGGCGCGTGAGCATGTTCAGAGGGCGATTGATGGCCTGGATCAGGGCCTCACCGGCGACTTTCTCTCCATCGACTTGCGTTCAGCCCTTCAGGAGCTGGGATCCATCACCGGTGAAATTACCAATGAACATATTCTCGATTCAATTTTTTCGCGGTTTTGTATCGGTAAGTGATTCTGGGGCAGAGGGCAAAAGTGGAGAAGTAGAGAAGTGGAGTAGTAGGCGGAACGCTTCCTCTATTGTCTGGCACCCATTCCCTTCACCACTCAACCAGTTTCAGGCCCTGAACTCTGCTGAACCTTTTCGTATTTCGAGTGACCAGTGTACCATTATTTGCGATTACAATAGACGCAATTAAAAGATCATTTGGCCCAACTATTGCTCCTCTATTAGCGCACTTAGTCCGTATCTCAGCATATATATCAGACATCCTTTCTGTATATGGAATAATCTCAAAAGGCATCAGAAACTCCTTGAGTTTAGCTCTATTCTCACTTTTCCGGGTGCTTTTTTCTACACCATAGAGTAATTCTGAATGGACAATCACCGGAATTTTGACACTGCTTGGTGTAGTATTCATTAGCTGTTCACGGATTTCCAGGCTATCTCCCTTTAAGAAATGAATACAGATATTAGTATCCAGGAATATCATGGGAAGGATTCTCTTTTACCATCCGCATCAAATGGGGTTCTCTCCGGAACTGTGAAACTTTCATCGCTGATCGATCCAAATAGATTTTGAAACGACTCCGGGTAATTTGAACGCAGCGTGTTATTCAACTGCTTTCGTACCCAACCGGAAATGGACATTTTTTCAGAATCG
>SKZL01000199.1 GCA_007127395.1 Balneolaceae bacterium | reverse complement strand
TTTTTTAGAAAAATGATTTTTAATAACTTATGCATTAAATATTTTCAGATAATGAGAATGTACGATGTTTTAGAAATGACCATGTTTATACCATAGATATTAACCCGGATGTTGATCACAGTATCAGGATATACCAAATGAATCTATAACTGATGGTTTTAATGATGTGTTATAATTTATTTATAAACATAAGGGAACATTTTAATTTCATCATATTAGGATCATTATTAATAATGTCGTTGACATATTGTCAAAAAGAGCATGAAATTAATTCTGGAACTAATGAAGTAAACGTTAAAGAACTAATCAACTATGATAATCTGATATCAAATAATGATCTATTGCTGGGGTTGCCGATCAGATTAAAGTATGATGAAGACACTCAAAATTTATTTATACAGGATCCGAATAACTGGAGCATCATTGAGATAGATGACAGCAGTTATGTTGTTAAAAAATTTGGAAGCAGGGGAAGCGGTCCTGGTGAAATACAGGAGCTTGCTGACTTTTTTATTACGAAAGACAATCTTTTTATTGTTGATGCAGCACAGCTATTGATCCATAAGTACAGCCGTCATGATGGATAACATATTTCTTCTCTGAATTATGGAAATGTTTTGTCTGAGGACAAGATTAGTTCAGACAATAAAATTTTAGTACCTCAGAAACCATCATTAATTGATAATAATAACCAGCCGTTTGTTACACTCTATGAGAAGATACTAGTTCCATCCTTGGCAAATGGTGAGTTTCTATTTCAGTCAATTAACTGGGATGGAGATAAACTTGCCGGTATTGGAGAAATACCAACAGAGTGCAAAACTGCAGAAGAATACGATAAAATCAGATTGGCACTTGAGAACAGAAAAGTTCCGGCTCGTGATGCATGCCTGGTATTCCCGGTAAATGATCACTCTAATCCGGATGAGATCTTTTTAGTATATAGTGCTATTCCCAAGATTGCTAAATATAGCCTTTCAGGTCAAAAAATATGGGAACAAACAATTCCTCGTACACCTGAAGTAGACTCACTAATGATATATCTTAGCAATATAGTCAATGATATATTCAAGATTTAAATTAACTCAAATATTGCTTGGTTTTTCTCTGATTGGACTGATTTTGGGGTGTTCTCAGAAAGAATCATCAGATTTCAATAAAGAATTTAATGGGTCTGTCCAAACCCTGGAATCTGGCCAAATTGATGAATCTTCCGCTGGTAATAGAACTGATGATACTGTGAAAGTAGTGGATCAAATTTATAGTGCTTTAAATGACCTTAGCTCATGAGGCTTAATACTCTATTCATTATTATTAACCTGATTTGGGTTGCACTTTTTACTTCATGCAGCAGTGATGATGCTTTGAATAAGGATGCATTCTCGGATTCATTCACAAATGGAATTGAGGAATCATTCACGAAAATTGATGTGGATATAAATGATTTTCCGGGAACGGACTCAATCTTTGAGCCGGTTTGGTTGTTCCTCCCAAAAGAGTGTAATGCATTAATCATCGGAGATAATTCAGACAAAACTTTTTCTGTTCTTAATCGTGAAGGTCATCTGCTATCAAAAGTCGGAGGTGAAGGTAGAGGGCCAGGTGAATATGGAAGTGTAATTTGGGCTCATATCGGATCAGACCAAAAACTGTATGTAATTGACGCACTTCAGTTTCGAATCAGTAAGTATAGCTTTGAAAATGGAAATCTGATCTATGAAGACTCTTTTTCATATAGAAACCAGACAAATCATTTTTTAACATCTGTTTATATAACTGAATTCGGAAAATATGGACTTTACCAGGAATCTGAGGGGTTCATGCATTCTGAAAATCGTTTTTTGCTATATCGTTTAAATGATGATTTTAGTCCATCAGAATTTATATTATCGATCCCTAGTCATCAAAGGCAAAAATTTGAAACCCCTGATTTTGTCTATTATACGCCATTTAGATACAGAAGCCAGACGAAATGGTATTTGGATGATGAGTGGTTTTATTCTTTATCTACTGACAGTACAGACCTTTTTAGGTATAATATCCGATCGAAGGAGACAGAGACAATTGATTTTTTGCAGTTGGAGGAACGTTACAATACACCCCAATTTACTGCTTCTGTAAAAGATTACTATTCAAATGCTGAGGATGAAGATTATTGGTCTGTATTGGATGAGATTGATAGGATACCTTTTTTTGGAGGGTTATTCGTTAAAGATGAAATTGTCTATTTAACAGTTTTGCCTACACCCGGTTTAGAAGGCATGACTCTTGTATTAAATATGGAGACAGAAGAAGTAAAATATTTCCGAACTCCTCAGGAATTTTCACCCAGAGGTATTTGTGATGAAACTATATTCGGAATTGATTTCAGAATCGATGATGCATTTCAGGTAATGAGTATCAACATGCTTTTGGATTAATGAATAGAGCATACTGATCTAACAAATTTCTAAACCATGTAGCATCCATGGAACTTACATATTGTAACAAATCATACGTTTCAATTAAAAGTTGAATGGAAGGAAATGATGCCTATGAGTTCTCTATTCCCGAATAGTTATAACTAAAGAGGATTATATTCCTGAATAGTTATGACTAAAATGGATTATATACCTGAATAGCCAACTTCTGTTTCGCTTCAAACTCTTTAATTTCAATCACGTCATTCAGCAAACTGAAACTATACAGCTTATACCCAGCCTGGATGATATTATTTTATCCATTCGGGATAATGTGAACAATCAAACCCGTAAACAGAAGCTGCAATTTATAGTGGTGAATAGATCTTAGTCCTACTCTTCCCCCACCTCTTTTTCTGATTTTTTCAAATCTGCAAGCTCCTGCTGTTTCTCCAGCACACCGTTTGGTATCAGCTTCACGAAGTTCTCTTTTTCAGACTCCCAATCTGCCAGATAGTTCTCGGCCGTTGTACTTCCGGTATGTTTGTGATAATCCAGTATCAACCTCTTCAACTCTTTCGCAGATGCCTGATTCAGCTTTTGTGGCGACACATACTCGTTGTTAATCTGATGCACCTGCTCTTTTCTCAGATAAAGCACTCCACCGGTCATACCCGCACCTACATTGCTTGAAACCGGCCCCAAAATAACCACGGTACCGTTTGTCATATACTCACATGGGTGCAGACCGGTACCCTCTACAACGGCAATGGCACCGGAGTTCCTAACGGCAAATCGGTCACCTGCCAATCCGTGTACATACAGTTTGCCACCCGTTGCACCGTAAAGGGCACAGTTGCCAATGATGGCATTATCGGTCGGATCAAATGTGGAACGTTTAGGCGGATTGATCACTACAGATCCTCCCGACATCGTTTTACAAACCGAATCGTTCGCTTCACCCCACAGCTTGACGTTGATTCCATCTGTCAGAAAAACGCAGAAACCCTGACCGGCACTCCCCTCAAACTCAAAATCGAGTTTACCATTGAACCGGTGATCCGATTCAGCAAGTCCTTTCTCCTTGATTTCACCCATCCTTTTTTCGGATACTTTCATGGCAATCTGGCCACTGAGTGTAGCCAGTGCAGCCCTGTCCTGAGTCTGTATCGGACTCTTGTGAGTCAGAGTTCCTTCCGTTTCAACAGCTTTGGAACTGAGTTTTAAAATTTCCTGATTGAATTCGCTGATTCCCTTGTTGAAAGGGTTGATCTGCTGATTATAGCTATGCAGCGGATCTCCCAGAAAATAGCTTATATCTATATTTCGATCTTCCACAAGATCCTGATGCCGCTCTTTCAACGTCAACAGATCGATTCGGCCGATGATCTCTTCGATGGATGTAACACCAATCCGTGCCAGGTTTTTTCTGACATCTTCTGCCAGTATCTCCATTATACGAGTAACATGCTCTTTCTGACCCTTGTATTTGGCTTTGAATTTAGGATCGTGAGTGGCAATTCCTGTCGGACATGTATTCTTTTCACAAATTCGGGCC
>SKZL01000049.1 GCA_007127395.1 Balneolaceae bacterium | reverse complement strand
TGTACGTAATCGGCCAACAGGAAAAGTAGTGGGGCACAAATGCATTAATACCTGATGGAAACAGTGCAGAAGGCACTCTCTACCAGAAGAGTAACTTCATGCAAAACACACTGCCGCCGCTCTTTAAAAACTGATATGTGCTGTATTCATGAATAGAAAAACCGGCATCTCTGAGCTTCTTATTCACATCTGTACAGCCTTGTTGAATCAGTACATTTTTCCCGTCAGGGCAGATAGCGTTCACCGATAGAAACTTTTCGGCTTCATAGCTGGTAGATGTAATTACGCGCTCAAAAAAATGATATATGAGTTTCAGGCTCTCTTCAGAAAATGCATCCGGATAGATCAAAACCGTTCTTTTATCCAGAACAGACATACATGTATCGAGATGATAAAATTTTTCGTCGGTCAGTTCCAGCAGTATCACCGGAACATCCAACAGTGAAGAAATCTCTTCGTAAACATTTTCGGTTGTCCTGAAACCATATCCTCCCCACAACAGCTTTTTCCCCGGGTGCCAGAGAGCATCTCCCATCCCCTCAAATGTCTCCACTTTATTCGGATCCAGATGTAGAATCTCGTAATCACGGCTCTCAAAAAACTTTTCTATCAGTGGAACTTCACCTTTTCGCTGATCAGTATGCATCCGGCTCATGATCACTTTATTCTCTTCCCCATCAGAATAGGGCAAGCTCTGATTGGCACAGAAGACCATATCGGGCAGGTTTTCGGCTCCCTCGATTACATGTGCATCATATCCCAACTCCTTAAAGCCATTAAGCAGGAAATCCCATTCACTTCGAGCGCGCATCTTGTCAACTTTACCGATCTGGCCCTCCATATGCGGGTTGATCACATACTCCACATCAAAGAAAGTTGGTTTCACCATCAAAACCCTATGAGGCAGGGGCATTTCCTCTAAGTCACTTAACTTGAAATCGATATCCGTAATATATTTGTAGACCTGACTCATTTTAATGCTTTTTTTGATGATAGCCGGATGGTTTCGCCCAACCCGGTTTTTAAATATTCTATTTTTTGCAGAAAAGTAAAATAACAATGTTATGGCAAAGTTATACATGCTTTTACTCTCTTTTCTTTTATTTTGATGATATGATTTTGGATCCGGCACTATTAACGCAATTAACACCACTCGACCTGAAGGCGAGAACGATCGTTGAAGGGTTTATATCCGGGCTGCACCGCAGCCCTTTTCATGGGTTTAGTGTAGAGTTTGCAGAACACAGGCCTTATAACCAGGGAGATGACTTTAAGCATGTAGACTGGAAGGCGTATGCCAAAACAGAACGTTTCTACGTAAAGCGGTTTGAAGCGGAAACCAATCTTAGGGCACATGTAGTACTGGATGTGAGCAGTTCCATGTACTTTAAGCATTTTGCTGAGTGGAGCAAACTGCGTTATGCCATTCACATTGCGGCATCACTCATCTACATGATGAACCGTCAAAGAGACGCATGCGGACTCTTTACTTTTGATGAGAAGATACGAAAACAGTTTCCGGCCAAATCATCCGGCAGCCATGTACGCTTGCTCTACAGCGAGTTGGAAAAGGAGTTAGCTGATGAAGTGAAGATGTCGAAAGAACAGAGGGGCTCAGCAAGCGCGGATGCACTGCATCAGTTGGCAGAAAACCTGAAACAGCGCAGTTTCGTAATAATTCTTACAGACCTGTTCGAAAATGTGGAGGCGCATGAGAATCTGA
The DNA here is from genome assembly GCA_007127395.1 of Balneolaceae bacterium. GTDB lineage: Bacteria > Bacteroidota > Rhodothermia > Balneolales > Balneolaceae > Rhodohalobacter. Next base: position 2,246 of record SKZL01000049.1, on the reverse strand, counting down.
TCTCATCCATACGCCATCTGCGCCATCAAAACCATGAGGTACTGCTCTTTAATATTCTGGAACACAAAAGTGAGCGGGAACTGGACTTCCCGGATGGAAAATTTCTATTTGAGGATATGGAAACCGGTTCAGAACTGGAGGTTGTCCCGGCACAAGTCAAAAAAGAGTATCAAAAGAAGGTTCAAGAGTACACACAAGCGTTTAAGATTGCATGTAATGAGGCAAAAGCTGATTTTGAAGAGATAGACACACAGCGCCCGTTCGATCTGGCACTGCTTGCTTATCTGAACAAAAGGAAAAAACTGAAATAACCCGGCAAATATGTTTAAGACTTCTTTAAAACCCCTTCTTTTTATAACCTTATTTCTGTCACTCCCACTACTCATTTCCTGTTCTGAAGCATCCACTGACAACAGCGATTCAGGCAATCCGAATGGAAATTTGGGTGACGGAGAGGGAACTTCAAATGATCAGGAAAAAGAGTGGACTCTGGTTTGGTCGGACGAGTTCGATACCGAAACGCTGGATACGGACAAATGGTCCTATCAATTTGGCGATGGATGCCCAAATTTGTGTGGGTGGGGTAATGAAGAGCTGCAATCTTACACCGACCGCATGGAGAATATATTTATTAAAGATAATATGCTTCACATTGTGGCGAATAAAGAGTCATATGACGGAAAAGATTATACATCTGCACGTATCCGTACCATAGGCAAGGGGGATTGGGTTTATGGGCGTATTGAAGTCCGAGCAAAATCCCCGAAAGGTCAGGGAATATGGCCGGCTATCTGGATGTTGCCAACCGGAGAGGGTAAAATCTGGCCTCGTGACGGTGAAATTGACATTATGGAATTGGTAGGCCATGAACCGGAAACGGTTCATGGCACAGTTCACTTTGGCGGAGATTGGCCGGATCATGAATTTGAGGGCACATCCTATTCACTGGCCGATGGCACTTTTGCAGATGATTTTCATGTTTTTTCTATTGAGTGGAAACTGAATGAGATCAAATTTTTTGTTGATGACAATCACTTTTTTACGGTAACACCTGCTACTGTCACACAGCATGGATTCAGTTACCCTTTCAATTCAACTTTTCATCTGATCATGAATGTTGCCGTAGGCGGAAACTGGCCCGGATCACCGGATGCATCCACAGAGTTCCCGCAGTCCATGATCGTCGATTACGTGAGAGTGTACCAGCTTCAGTAGGAGTTTTGAGTTTTTTGGACGGAGGACGGAGGACCGAAGACCGGGTGTTCAGGTTTCACTTACGTGTTGTTTGCTATGCCCGAAGCCCCAACAACTGTCGGAGTGCAAAAAATGAGCAGGGTTTAGGGTGCAGGATGAACTTTTCACCCCGAAGTGTCGGGACTGTCGCTACGCTCCAGCTTCTCACTTTTGCCTTCTGCTGCGTGCTGTTCGCAGTCCCGAACCCGACAACTGTCGGGGTCGTTCTGCCCTCTGCCCTCTGCCTTCTCACTCTAAGTAACCTTCACTCTCCTCAAAATCCTGTTCAGAAACCCCGGAAAGAGTCGTTTCACGTATACAGCCAGTATTTCAGTCCCACCGATGTAAACCTCCTCTTTTCTTTTGGCCAGCTTGGGAAGCAACCGCCTGGCAAACTCCTCTGCCGACATCGCCTTATCCTGCGCCTCATCCATCTTATTATGCTTTTCTCCATTCGCGGTCAATGCATTCATCGTCACATTTGTCTTGACAAAACCGGGGCATACAAGCGTTACATCAATATTATGCTGATAGACCTCTTGTCTCAGACAATCAAACCAGCCGTGTAAGGCATGCTTGGAAGCAGCATAAACCGATCTGTATTTGGTACCAAGCTTGCCCATCACACTCGATGTAACAACAATATGGCCCGAATTCTGTTCAATCATATGTGGTAAAACAGCTTTTGTCAGAGCCACAGTACCGAAAAAATTAACTTCCATTACCTGCCTTATGGTCTGCATCTTCGAATCAATCGCAAAAGCTCTCTGACTAATTCCACCATTGTTAATCAGCATATCAATACTGCCGAACAGTTTCAGTGCCTCTTCAATTTTTTCCTGTAATTTATCCGCCGCTGAGAGATCCATGGGAAGCAATTTGACCGTCTCTTCACTGTTCTCACATCCACTTCTAACTCTTTCAAGTTCTTCTACCCTTCTTGCAGACAGAATCAAATGTGTGCCTTTTTTATTGAACTCGTACGCAAGAGCTTCTCCAATACCTGAAGAAGC
>SKZL01000252.1 GCA_007127395.1 Balneolaceae bacterium | reverse complement strand
TTGACAGCAAAGTGAAACCAAATATAAATAATGATGATATAGTTTTCGTGGGTAATTCCGGCCCTGAGGAAAGAGAGAAGCTGATGGGTGATGCTTATGCGCTTTTACATCCTATTAGTTTCAATGAACCTTTTGGATTAAGTGTAGCCGAAGCTTTGATGTGTGGAACCCCGGTTATTGCAATCAATTTAGGCTCTATGCCTGAACTGGTTCAAAATGGAAAAACAGGCTTTCTTGTAAATACGGTTCGCGAAGCATCAGAAGCGGTTGAAAAAATCCAATCTATAAGCAGAAAAATCTGCAGGGAGTGGGCATATTCGAAATTCAGCAGAAAAGTAATGATCAATGGCTATCTGGATGTTTATAATAAAATTCTAAATGAAGGAATTAACACCTAATACTATAGACCCATGATTAACACAAAAAAAAGCAGGCCTTTAATCAGAAGAAGAGAAAATAAAATTGAGCGCAATATTTCGAGAGTAATAACCAGAGCTCATATACCGGGCGATTTGTCACGAGTTAGCAAAATAATCAACAGAGTCATAAACCTTTCAGAAAGCACGGCTGAGAGATTACTAAAAAATGTAATGGATGATTTCTACGGCAGGCACAAAAATATTGAACTGCAGCTTTATAAGCATTTCGAAAAGGTTAAAGAATATTTGCCGGAAAACACATTAATAAATGATACCAAGAAAGAGCTGATCGGAGCCTATTTCACGATGGAATATTCCATAGAATCAGCAGCCTTATTTAACCCTTCTATAGTTACGCACCCTGATCAAAATGGGGTGCGAAATGGTGAGTTACGTTTTATAATGAGTCTTAGGGCAACAGGTGAAGGCCATATTTCGAGCATCGTTTTTCGAAGCGGGATAATTCAGCATGATGGCAAGCTCCTTTTTGATCAACCATTTGAATTTGTTGAGACTCCTGTTGTTTTGAATGATCCCACATACGATAAAAAATTATTCCATTTAAAATTGACTGATATGAAATCATGGGATAAAACAAGTATCCGTATTTTTGAAAAACTACCGGATATTTTTACCTATGGTGCATTAAAAGAAGGTATAAATGAATTATATCAGGATGTTGAATTTGCTCACAATGACCAAACGATCAAAAATTTAAATTGGTTGGCAAACTCGAACTACAAAACAAAGTTTAATGATGATTCAAGAATATCAGAGCGTGTAATATTCCCTGTCTCTGATAATGAAAGCAGGGGGATAGAGGATGCACGATTTGTAAGATTTTTCGATGATAATGGAGAATCAATGTATTATGCAACTTACACAGCTTACAATGATGAAAGTATTCTTCCGCACTTATTAGAAACCAAAGATTTTCTAAATTTCAATATCATTACATTAAATGGTGAGGCAGTTCAAAATAAAGGCATGGCTCTGTTTCCACGAAAAATCAATGGTAAATATGCAATGCTTTCCCGTTTAGATGGTGAAAATAATTATATCATGTTTTCCGATCACTTACATTTCTGGAATGAAGCTATCTTAATCCAGGAGCCGGTTATGCCGTGGGAATTTATTCAAATTGGCAACTGTGGCTCACCACTTGAAACAAATGAAGGATGGTTGGTGCTTACACATGGAGTCGGAGCCATGAGACAATACTCCATAAGTGCTATTTTACTTGACCTCGAAGACCCCTCAAAAATAATAGCCCGTCTTGAAGAACCACTTATTGTCCCAACTGAAAAAGAACGTGAAGGTTATGTCCCAAATGTGGTTTATTCATGTGGTTCATTAATTCATAATAACATGTTGATTATACCGTATGCCATGTCTGATATAGCAACTGGGATTGCTACAGTTGGAATAAGAGATTTAATTGATTGCATGAGTCCATTCTGATGATGCGAATCAATAAAAAGAGTAATTCAAAGCACCTGAAATTATTACAGGTGCTTTTTTAAATGGAAGCTGAATAGATTCCCAAATATTTGTGTTTTCATCAAAATTGCCGGGAGATTATGAACCGGTATAGAGATCTCTTAGGCCTTGATATTTAGAAAGCTCCTCGACAAATGCGATATCATAATTTTTAGATTCAACAGAAGTACCGTTTTGAAGCACTACGTCATAGGTAATTGTGGATTCATCAAAATTGTGCATCGTCATTGTAGTTCCGGTGAGCGTTAACCCTTCAGGGTTATTTTCTGCCAGGTAAACGAGCAAGGAGGGAGGAAGGGATATATTTTTTCTCTTATATACTGATCTGACTAAATGTCCCTCTTTATTGTAAATGGCGAAGAATGAGACATTTTCACCCTCCATTTTGGCCGTTAGCTCCTGTGCAAATTTCTCAACGGTATCATCAAGAATAAATGACCATCCTTTTTCTTTCAGTCTCTCGCTGCTCTGGATACAATCAAGGGTCTTCAGGCATTCGAAATCTTGAGTATCAAGAGGCTGCAAGGTACGGGTCTCTTGCGAGTATAGTTGATTTGCAGATAAAAATAAAAGTAGTAGAGTTAGAGATAGAATTGATCGTACAGATTTCATGGTATCATATGGTTGATTAACATTGAACTTCTGCAGACAATCTATTTCAGAGAGAGATCTTCTCTTTTTGACTATGTTACAATTTGTTGTTCTCTCGTTACATTCACTGATTAAACAGCCTGATATCCTTCATTACCGGTTCTGAGAGCTTTTAAAGATGTGATTGACTTCGGTTGATAGATAATATCTCCGTTTAGTGATGCAGCAAGAAAACCGAAAGTCAACAGGGAGCTGTCAGATCGATTTTGATGCAGTATAGGAGGTCGGTGTTTCACCAAAATGATCGTGGAAGGATTTCGAAAATTGAGCGACGCTTCTAAATCCTGTTGAGTATGCAATTTCACTTACATTTCCGGCTTTTTTTGCAAGCAGATCGGCTCCGCGCTCAAGTCTCATTCGTTTGATAAATCCACTCGGAGTTTCGTTGGTCAGTTCTTTCATTCGCCGGAAAAGATGCGTTCGGCTTTGAAACATCAGGTCAGAGAGTTCTTCAACACTGAAATTTTCATCATGCATTCTCTCCTGTACAATTGATTTGATTCTTTCGAGGTAAATATCATCCGCTGATTCAACTTCAACAGGATCGGGATGTTTTGCTGAATTATTTGAGGTGGTGTTCACATACTTTTCAGCAAAATGTTTTTGAAGACGTTTTTGTCGTTCGATGAGATTATGTATCCGTGCAGTTACTTCCTGCATACTGAACGGTTTTGTCAGGTAATCATCGGCACCAATGCCGAGGCCTTCCAATTTATCCTCCGCTTCTGCTCGAGCTGTTAGCAGAATGACCGGCAGAAAACTCGTTTCGATATTGGCTCTTAACTCTTTTAATAAATTGAAGCCATCACCATCAGGCATCATTATGTCGGAAATGATCACATCCGGAAGCAGTTCCTGAATTCGTATCAGGGCCTCTGAACCGGATGATGCTTCCACGACATTGTAATCGCCGGATAATTGTTCTCTGAGATATGAACGGATATCATGGTTATCATCAACCACCATCACTGTTTTCAGATCTTTACCACTTGTCTCCACTTTGCCTTTTTGTCCGTTTCCTCCGGTTTCTGCAAATTCTTCATAAGGATCTAAGTCGAGATCCGGCGGGTGATCGATGATCAAATCTTTTGAAAAACTGGTTTGTAATACCGGCAGGGATACAATAAACTCTGTTCCTTTTCCGATGTTACTTTTTACTAGAACCTCTCCGCCATGTTGATCGGTAATCTCTTTCACCAGTGCCAGCCCAATTCCGCTTCCCGGCTGTTGTTCTGATTTTTCAACTTGATAAAAACGGTCAAATAGGCGTGGCAGATCTTCTTCGGATATACCAATGCCCGAATCTTTTACATTGATGAACGCCCGGTTGTTTTCGGAGTGAAGTGAAATTGAGACAGTACCATTTTTGGGTGTAAACTTAAATGCATTAGAGAGCAGGTTTA
>SKZL01000231.1 GCA_007127395.1 Balneolaceae bacterium | reverse complement strand
AGCACGTCCAATCAATGCACCCATCATATAAAACGAGGCCCGCATCTTCCTGACGAGCTCATAAGGCGCCTCAAAGTTATGAATATGGGTCGGATCGATCTCCATCCGGCTTTCAGATTTGTTGTAGTCAATTTCAACACCTGTTTCCCGGATTACATTACTGAAAGTGATAATATCCTTTAAATTGGGTATCAGATTCAATGTTGAAGGGGAATTGCCCAACAAAGTTGCCGCCATAAGTGGTAGAGCTGCGTTCTTTGAACCGCTGATGGGAATCACTCCATTTAAAGGTGTAGGTCCTTGTATGATAAACTTATCCAATGATCTCTATCTCTAAAAGCTTTTGATTTTTTTCAACACTATCTCCGTTTTTGATCTCAATGCTCTTTACAGCACCTGAGACAGGAGATTTTAACTCATTTTCCATTTTCATTGCTTCAAGTACCAACAATGAAGCACCGGCTGTTACCTGATCACCAACAGCAACCAAAATATCCAGGATTTTTCCGGGCATAGGCGCTATGATGATCCCCTCTTTTACACTGTTTTGAGATGAAAATCCCAGTTTCTCAAGTAGTATTTGCTTTTCGTCTTTAACAGATACCTCAACAGGGTCGCCATCCAGTAAAAAAGAAACGACAGAACCGTCTATAGTGCTGTTATTTACTTTATAAACTTTTGTTCCGAGTCTGATCAATAATCGCTCATGTTGATTAGAGAGAACCTGAAAAGGGATTGTTCGCCCATCTATAATTGCTGATTGATGATCGGAAGAGATCTCAACCTTGCAGGTTTCTCCGTTAAGTATCAATTCAAACTGTTCCATGCTCAATTTTTTTTAAACCTGACATTGTCGCTTTGAATCTAAAATCTTCAATATGGTCAGAGTCAAAGTAATGACTTTGAGATTGATCATTTTCTCCATAAACCTGAATAAACCTGAAATTGATTAACTGGATCAAATCATTCCGGATTTCTCCATATGACAGATTGGTTTCAGATTGAATGTGCTCAAACGTTTCCGGATAGATCAGCTCTCTGAGAATCCGTTTTTCTGAATCAGATAATTTCTGTTTTGGCATTATAAAGTGAGGGTTTATAAATGATCCGCAAAAGAAGAACGAAAAGTAATGACACTTCTACTGGATTTCAATATCACCATATGTGATTACATTTTCATTTTCGTCCTGAATAATCAGTCGGTATAATCCTGCCGGATTCGGAACTCCACCTGTAATAATTTTTGGGTCCAGGCTGAATGAATTAAGACCGATTCTGACCTGATTCCGCTCATCCACTGGGTAAAAACTTCCAAATCGTAATACTCGTATGTACATTCCGGTGATTCTATCGAGAAAATTGACCTGAATGTCTAATCTAAGTACCTGATTCGTTCTGACAGGATTGGGGTGAGGAAGTGTAACCAACTCAATATCTCCCTGAAAAAATGGGGCAATCCGCCAATCATCCGGATCAACGGTTTCAACATCACCTTGTTCATTTGTGACTGTGATACCATCTGGTTCACTGAAAGCAGCTTTTTCAAACTCCCTTTGGTCACTGTTTTGACTACAACCCGACAGGATAAAAAAGAGTGTGACAAGCACAAATGCGAAGGGTTGTAGATATGCAAATGGTTGATCTCGAAACATTTTAAAAAAAAGCAAATATTATTGAGGGAACAGATCGGATAATTAAAATGACAATCCCCCTGAAAATGTCTTATTTTACATCTTTGAAAATAATGAATAAGGTAGTTGAATGATACAGGTTTACGGAATAAAAAACTGTAATAAAATCAGAGATACGCTTAAATGGCTCAAGGATCATAAGATCGAATATACTTTTTATGACCTGAAAAAGGAACCTTTGAGCAGAGATGAGCTTAATGAGTTTGTACACAGAATCGGACTGGATGTCTTGATCAACCGCAAAGGAATGAAATGGAGACAACTGGGCCTAAAGGATCTAAATCCTGATGATGATGAGCTCTTTGAGAAGCTTTTGGAACACCAAACGATGATAAAGAGACCGGTATTAATTAAAGATGAAGCCATATTAGTAGGTTATGATGAAGAGGCATTTGAAGCATTTGTACATTAAAAAAATCATTATACTAATTTTGCTATTCATCCCAGCCGGCAATCTGCTGGCCCAAACCGGACTTCAATATCAGAGCAGTGAACAACCGTCCATGGATATGTTTATCGATGCACGGGAGGTTTTTGAATACGAGGTAACTTACGGTTTTCTTACACTTGGATGGGTGGATGTTGAGCTTCTGCCTGATACAACTGTTAGCGGTGAAAGGGCATATCACTTAAGAACCAGGATTCGATCAAATAACAGAATTCTGTTTGTCGGGACACGAATTGTAAATTACGAATCGATTTTTCAATACAATAGTGATTGGCCATTCAGTCATGTTTTTTGGAGAGACGATATCCATGATGATGATTTTGACAGAGTAAGGGTGCTATTTGACCGCGAAGAAAAACTGGTCCATTTCTATGAACGCGGTGAATTCCAGGAGAGTATGGAGCTGGAAGAGCCTGCCAGTGGGGGTGATATCATTTTTTACTATTCCAGAATGTTTGCAGGCATAGAAGATGAGTATGTACTGCCTGTATATACAGAGAATGAGAAAGGGTATGTGAGAGCAACCAGTGGCCCAGATCAGGAGTTCCGAAGTTATGAGGCATTTGAGGAACCAATACCAACCTATATGAGTGAAGGCACTGCAGATGTTGAAGGGCCATTTGGATTCAGGGGAAGATTCAGATCATGGTTCTCTACAGACGACTTGAGGATTCCTGTTGAGGCACACGTCAGGGTTATTTTCGGAAATGTAAAAGTCAGGTTAATCTCTTATGAAAGGCATGGAACAAATTAAGGTTCTGTTTGAAAAACTGGATCATGCAAAGGATCTGCCATTGCCGGAATATGAGACCATCGGTTCAGCCGGAATGGATTTAAGAGCCGCAAATTCAGAACCGGTTACCATTGCACCGGGCAAAAGAGCATTAATCCCGACTGGCCTGAAAATGGCGCTTCCGGAAGGATATGAGGCGCAAATCAGGCCTCGAAGCGGACTTGCATACAAACACGGTATTACAATGCTAAATACACCCGGAACTATTGATTCAGATTACAGGGGTGAAGTAAAGGTACTGGCTGTTAATCACGGGGAGGAATCTTTTGATATTCACTATGGAGAGAGAATTGCACAGATGGTTATAGCACCGGTTCAACAGGTGAACATTATTGAAGTTGATAAGCTTCCCGAAACAGTTAGAGGGGCAGGAGGATTCGGAAGTACCGGATTACATTAATTTGTCATATAACAGGTTGATGTGCAACGAAAACAGAACGACTCTTGTTTCTGGAATCTCTTAAGAAGTAATTTTTCGCTATCCGATTGAAAAATAAATTTGCACCATACCTTGATCTTATTACCGGTAACACCAATTACCGGAGATTGTGGATAGCTCAGATCATCTCCAATTTTGGAGATTGGTTTGGCATTTTAGCCGTTTATGCTGTCATACAACAATACAGTGGTTCTGAGCTTCTGCTCGGACTGATTATTGTGGTAAAGATGATCAGCCTGGCATTTTCATCACCTTTAGCAGGTTATATCACCGATCGATTCAATCGCCGTCAGCTGATGATATGGAGTGATATTGCAAGGGGAGTCCTTGTGGTTGGTTTCATTCTGATCAAATCCGTTGAACTGTTATGGCTTGCATATGTGATTACTGCCATGCAGATGGTTTTTTCAGCCATTTTTGAACCGGCAAAAACATCCTCTATCCCAAATGTGACAACCTCTGAAGAGCTTGTTGTGGCTAATATCCTTTCTGCTGCATCCTGGAGCATTATTTTTACGACAGGTATGGCCGTAGGTGGATTTGCGACAGCTATACTTGGTACAGATTTGGTTTTTCTGTTGAATGGAATAACCTATTTCATCT
>SKZL01000233.1 GCA_007127395.1 Balneolaceae bacterium | reverse complement strand
CCCTTCAAGGATACATCCGGCCCTTCATTGAACATTCTGATCAAGCTTATGGCAGTTGTAGCATTGGTAATCGCTACAATGATTTAATGAGATAGATCAAAATATCGACGTTTTAATAAAACCCCGGTGTGAAAGCATTGGGGTTTTTTTTTGAGTAAAAAGTAAAAAAGTTAAAAGTGAAAAGTAGGAGCCTATTCGAGGATACTTACTCGTAGAAATTTAATGATCGATATTTTTATAAAAGGTAAATTCCTGGATTCAACAGCGCTTTTCACTTTTCACTTTTCACTTTTCACTCATAAGAATTTACTAGCCAGGTTGGCCAGCTCAGATCTTTCGCCTTTTTCGAGGTTGATATGTGCGTAGATATCGTTGTTATGCATTCTGTCTACCAGGTAGGAGAGGCCGTTACTCTGGGCATCCAGGTAAGGGGTATCGATCTGGAAGATATCACCGGTAAAGATAATTTTGGTATTCTCTCCCGCACGGGTAATGATCGTTTTGATCTCGTGAGGAGTAAGATTTTGGGCTTCGTCGATGATGAAGATGACATTACTCAGGCTTCTTCCCCGAATATAAGCCAGGGGTACGATTGAGAGTTTTTCCTGCTGTACAAGCTCATCTACTTTCTTGTACTGTTTGCTCGATTCACTGAATTGATTTTTGATAATACTCAGATTATCCCATAAAGGCTGCATATATGGGTCAATTTTGGACTTTACATCCCCCGGCAGGTATCCAAGATCACGATTGCTGAGAGGGACAATCGGCCGTGCCAGATAGATCTGACGATATTGACTCCTCTGCTCCAGTGCACATGCCAGAGCCAGCAGTGTCTTACCTGTTCCGGCTGCTCCGGTAATGGTTGCAAGCAACACCTCCGGGTTCATCAATGTATGCATGGCGAAAGTCTGCTCTGCATTACGGGGATTGATACCGTATGCACTCACCGGTTTGATCAGCTCCACTTTTTTGGATCTTGGATTGTAATATCCGAGTGCTGAGCTGGAGTGATTTTTGATAATGTAGTAGTGATTACTGATCGGTTTGCCCGGCTCAAGATCTTCAGGGTCAATACTTCCGGTCTTGTAAAGTTGATTAATGGGATCATTATTCTCAAATGAGAGGCTGGTTTTTCCTCTGTAGAGATGATCAATATCCTTGATACGAATCGTTTCGTAATCTTCTGCATCCAGACTTAAGGCACGTGCTTTCAGCCTGAGATTGATGTCTTTGGATACAAGTGTAACCTGTTTATCCTTTTCCAGTTCTCTGAGACGCAATGCAGCGTTCAGAATACGATGATCATTTTTAATAGAGCCGAAAACCTTGGATGCGTCCTGTTCGCTCTCTTCATCGCTTACAACTTTTATTTTTCCATGAGTTTTCCCATTGAGCGGGACCCATTTTTGCAACATGTTGGCATCTGTAATCTTGTCCAGATACCGGATAAATTCACGGGCATGCAGATTGGTTACCGTATTCCCTTTTTTGAATGAATCAAGCTCTTCCAATACGGTAATGGGAATAGCGATATCGTGTTTTTCAAAGTTCTTTACTGCATTTGAATCATATAAAAGAACGGAAGTGTCGAGAACGAAAATCTTTTTCGTTTTCTTTTTTGAGGGCATAGGCCTGTCAAATTTAAGTTGGGGTAGTTGCTAAATAATGCTGCGATGATTTATGATTAACTATAATTAAAGAATTGCACATAGTCAACGTATTCAGAAATATTATCCAGATATGTTTTTACTTTCTAATAAGGTTTAAAAAGTCAATTAGACCAATAGCTTCGGTATCTTTTGTTAGATGAAAGCGTTCGGATCCTGAATAAATCACAAACTTTTTTGTGGCTCCGATATCATCGCAAGCCTTATGAAACCGGTTTTTTAGAGATGGTGCTGCAGATCGTTTGATTTCAACAGCCCAAACTTGCTTATCAGGCCCTTCCAATACAAGATCGATTTCTGTTTGGGTGGTAGTTCTGTAGTAACTGTATTGCCATTTATCCGATAAGTTGATGATGATATTTTCAATGACAAACCCTTCCCAACTGGCACCGACCACAGGATGGCCAAGCAAGCTTTCAAAATCGGGAATATTCAACAGGTTGTGCAAGATACCGGTATCTCTGATAAAAATTTTTGGCGATTTGATCAGTCTTTTTTTTGTGTTACCGGCCCATGGCTGAATTTGCCTGACCATATAAAAATCAGAAAGAATATCCAGGTAAGTTTTTACTGTAGTATGACTTACTTCCAGGCTTTTACCAAAAGATGATAACACAATCTGCTGGCCGTGGTAGTGGGCAAGCATAGACCAGAATCGTTTCATTCTGGTTGGTGATACCTGCGGTCCCATTAGCGGTATATCTCGCTCTACGTATGTAGATATGAAATCGCTGCGCCAAGCTCGGCTCTCATCCTCATTTGTGGCCAGATAGCTGTCTGGAAATCCACCCCTGAACCAAAGTTTATTGGGATTAAAACCCAATGGATCGGTTTTATGAATCTCCAATGCGGTGAATGGTGTTAATTCCAGGTATCGGATTCTGCCTGCAAGCGTTTCTGAGGATTGCTGTAATAAATCGCGTGAAGCTGACCCCAATAACAGAAATTGCCCGGCTATTTCTCCGGCCCGTTTCCGAATATCCACCAGTCCCCTTAATAAACGGAACAGATCCGGCTTTCGTTGCACTTCATCGATGATAAGAAGCTGGTTTTTAAATCGCCTCAGATAACTTTCTGCATCGTTTAGTTTGCTTAAGTCGGTATCCAGCTCCAAATCGAGATAAAAGGATTCTTTATCGAAATGTTGCTCAGTAAAATGCAAAGCAAGTGTTGTTTTACCCACCTGACGTGGACCTACAAGGGCAACAACGGGCATATTGGAAAGAGCCGATGACAATTTAAATTGAAGATCACGGGATATAATTGATTGCATTATGAATGTTTAACTTTCAAATGGCAATAAATATATATAAAATACAAGACTATTGAAAGTTTAACTTGCAAATATCAAGTTAACTTTTTGGATTGATCCACTGAATTCCAGTCAGTGTTTCTGTTAAGCTCATACAGCGCTATACCGATCGCTATCGATGCATTTAAACTTTCTACTTTTTCGGCAGTCCCTTCAATTTTAATTTTTTTTCGATCAGGATTGACCAACGAAGGTGATATTCCATTGGCTTCGTTTCCAAGCACCAAGACTGTTTTTGCGTCAAATTCAGTTTTTGAAATGGTTTCTGATCCTTTGCCGGCATCGAGCAGATATGTATTCCATTGATGCTCTTCAAGTTTTTCGAGAGCTGCTTCAAGGTCAGCCCGCACAATAGGTAGTGCAGCCGTTGCTCCCGCAGTACTCCTCACAACTTTGGGATGGTATGGATCAACGGAACCCTCCCCGATGATGATTGCCCCGGCCCCAAACCAGGCTGCTGTCCGAATCACTGTTCCCATATTTCCGGGATCTTGCAGGGCATCCAGGGCAACGATTAATGAACCGGTTTGAATCAGCTCGTCAAGAGTTGGTTCAGCAGGAATTCTACAAATCGCAATTACTCCCTGAGGTGTTTCAGTATCAGCAATCGCTGCCATTTCGGTAATACTGACTTCATATGTATCAATTTTGGAGATCCGATTGAATTGAGAAAGGTCACTTGAACCATCCGTTATGATCTCCACTACATCAAGAAGATCGTTCTCCAAAATCTGCTCAACACACCGGATTCCTTCCGCCATAAACAGCCCGGATTTTTTCCGGTACTTTGTCATGGAAAGCTTTTTCCACTCTTTAATCTGGTTTTTGGAAGCGGATTTTATAGGCATTTTGTTTTAGTGAAAAGTGAAAAGTGAAAAGAGGCAGAGGGCAGAAGGTTCAGGGTTCAAGGGGCTCAGGGTTCAAGGTTTATGGGGTTCAGGGTGTGTACCGACCTCCTATAACTGGACAAATTCGTTTGATTTAATTATTAGTTCAAGGATTG
>SKZL01000359.1 GCA_007127395.1 Balneolaceae bacterium | reverse complement strand
TGGTACACTCAAGATTAAAGGCTACCTCATCAAGCTTACTACTAGCAAGATCTAGTTTAGATAACTCTAATATATCATCTACCTTTGCAAGTAAGTCATCTGCTCCTTGCTTTATTGTATCTAAAAACTTTTTTTGATCTTCATAGCCCGATTATTGCTGAGGCGAACGAAACCGACTTAATCAAAACAACAATTATCAATTAACACAATAAAGGTGAACACAAATGGGTCAACAACAATTACTACTCGTCATATTGGTAACCATACTGGTAGGTATTGCGACACTGGTAGCATTTAACGTATTCGGCACAGCAGCCGAAGAGGCAAACCGCGATGCGGTGAGACAGGATATCATGGCCGCTGCTGCACAGGCACAGGCCATCTGGACACGTCCGGCAATGATGGATGGAGCAAATCAGGACTTTTCCAGTATGACTGAAGCAGAACTACTGCCAAGATTAAATATACCAGGACAGATTGTAGGGAATACAGTTGTTAATGATAACGGCACTTACTCAGTCGGATCTCTTGCTGAGACCCAGTTTCAAATAACAGGTGTGCCGGATAGTGATACAGATCCTATTGTTGCTACAGTTGCCAGAGTAGATGGTCAATGGGTGATTGGCTGGCCAGATTTACCAGCTGCTGCTGGTGGTGGTGATGGTGGAGGGTAATAATTCACCCAAAACATAATACTTCTTAATTAAAACAGGGCTTCATGCCCTGTTTTTATCTTTACCCGATACCAATGTAATTATTCGTTAAACAACTCAAACGCATTAAAAAATAATCATTCACCAATAGTTTTCTGACACCAACTCCGATGCCACATTTCAGATTTCAAGCACAGACAATCGAGGGCAAGCTGATTCAGCGTGAGTTTGAAGCATCAACCAAATCAGAAGCCAAAAAAAAAGTACAGAAAGCGGCTGTGGCCAGATCGCTGAGGGTGCAGGCTCTGGATGAAAAGAAAATCTATCTCTATCGAGTCCGGAAAAACGGACAATCTCCGATGGAGGGTGAACAAGAGGCCTACAGTCCTGACGAAGTTGAACGCGCCCTTAAAAAAATGGGCTATAAGGTAGATTATGTACGAAGAAAATGGTTCGACCTCACCGGGCGGGTACCCAAAGAAGAAGTCGTAGTTTTTGTAAGGCTATCTGCCGATCTGCTTCGTCAAAAGTTGCCTTTTGATCAAATTTTGACGCTTCTGCATGAAGACACCACCAATAGTGCGATGAAAAATGTGATTCGCACTATTCAGAAGGATCTTCGGGACGGGAAAGAGAGTACTGATGTGTATGGCAAGCATGAAAAAGTGTTTGGACGTTTTGCCTGTTATATGCTGGGAATCGCATCAACAAGCGGTAATATGGCGAGTGTTTTTGAAAGTACAGCCAAGTTTATTGAACGAGATTCCGAATTCAAAAAGAGCATCCGCAGAGCCCTTTTTATGCCATCTATTTCCATTTTGGCAATCATCGGCACACTGCTCTTTTTTGTCGGCTACATCTTTCCGGTAATGGCTGAGATGTTTTTGGAGTTTGATATCATCATGCCTCCCCTCACAGCCAAAACACTTGTTGTAAGCTACTGGCTACAGGCCAACTGGATCTGGGTTGTTGCAGCATTGCTTTTTCCGGTCATAAGCGTTGCATTGACTTGGAAAAATCCCAGGGGAAGACGATTCCTTGATAAGAGAATCATCAAAATACCTGTAATCGGCGATCTTCTTCATAAGATCAGCATTGAAATTTTTGCACGGGTATTTCAAACATTGTATAGCGGATCTGGCCAGAATATCGAAGTTATCAGGATTGCCGCAGAGGCTTGTCGTAATAGCTACATTGAGCATCAAATCAAAAATGTATCCATCAAACTGATGCTGGATGATGGAGTAGACTTAATTCACTCCCTTGAAGCTTCTAAGGTATTTCCGAAAAGTGCCCTAAGCAGATTCAGGCTTGGTGCTGAATCCGGCTCTCTTAAAATCAATGCCGGACAGCTTGCAGATTATTATGAAAAACAGACCTCTTATAAACTTGAATCTGTCATAGGCTTAATTAGCCTGATTGTAAACCTGTTTATTTTTGTGGCACTTATTTTTATAACGGTTGTATCCTCAGAGGGAGCACTCATAAAACCCAATTATTAAAAGAGTAAGAAACGAACGTTAAAATCTAAGATAGTAACAATATGACGTCAGCATTGAAATCTACTCAGAAAAACAACCTCTATTCCAAAGAAAGACTTCTCAGAATCGGTAAAAAGCTGATTTTGAAGGGGATTATTACATCTGAGGATGTTGAAAAAGCTATAAAAATCTATCTGAACGAGCCCGATTACAACAGGCGCAGTTTTAATGAAATACTGATCAAAGATATCGGTGCTGACAGGCACAAAGTGATGCAGATCATCACCGGCCTTTATGCTTTCCGTGAATTGGGATTTGCAGGTAATCCCTCCCAAAAACTGATTGAGTCGATCCGGAAAATATTGGATACCCTGGATGAAGAGATTGTTGAGGAGATGATCTACAGGAGTACAATACCATTTAAAGCAGACAATCAGCTGATCATTTTAGCTTGTGCAGATCCAACTGATCCCAAAATATCTGCTCTTGCAGCAGAACTGCCTTATAAATTGTATGAACTCACCTATTGCAAGCTGGAGACGGTCGAAAAGATTATCCAGAATGTCTACAAGCAGAAAAATGAGTATCTGAAAGTACTGGATGAGATCGAATTTGATGATGCTGAGATTGAAGAGCAGGAGCTGGATGAGGAAGAACTCGATTCTGAGATCAACAAGAGTATGCTCAATTCGCTTGTCGAGGGTATGCTGGTGGAAGCCGTTCGAAAAGGAGCCAGTGATATCCACATCATTCCGGGCAAGCAGAATGTAACGGATATCCTGTTCCGTCAGGATGGCCGGCTTAAATTGTGGCATGCACAACCCAATGTGAAACCGGAAGCACTCTCCGCTGTGGTTAAGGACAAAACGCTCAATGTAGACCGTTTTGAGAGAGACTCCTCTCAGGATGGCTATATTCAGAGACAAATTGATGGAACCAATATCCGGTTCAGGGTGTCAATTATGCCGATGGTTGGCGAAGAATTTGAACGAAAGTTGGAATCGATCGTAATACGGGTCCTCGACGACAGGAAGGTGATTACCGACCTCAGCAAACTTGGGCTACAGGAAAAAGCTCAAATCGATTTTACAAAAGCGATCAACAAACCTTCAGGTATTGTTATTATCACCGGCCCCACCGGATCCGGTAAATCAACCACCCTGGTTGCCGCACTGCATAGTGTGATGAATCCTGAATTTAATGTCCTTACGATTGAAGAGCCGGTTGAATATCTCATCAGGGGTGCACGTCAGTTAAAAATATCTGAAAATATGACCTTTGATCATGCAATGAGAGGCATCCTTCGTCATGATCCTGATATCGTCTTGGTTGGTGAGATCCGTGACCTTAAAACGGCTGAAATTGCAATCAAGTTAGCCAACACCGGTCATCTCACTTTTTCAACTCTCCATACAAATGATGCCCCGAGCGCAGTATCAAGGCTTTTTAAAATGGGTGTGGAGCCATTCCTGATTGCGAATGCCATTAACCTGATTATGGCACAGCGCCTTGTCCGTAAACTGTGTGACCACTGCAAACAGCCGGTTCAGGATTTTAGTGAAGAGGCATTTCGAAGTCTCGGTTTCACCGATGAGGAAATTCGCGAACATACTTTTTATGAGCCTGTAGGATGTGATCAATGCTCGAATGGTTACAAAGGCAGGGTCGCTATTTTTGAAGCTCTCTATTTTGACAACGAAATCAGAAGAATGATATTTGATGCCGGAGGCATGATCGATGAATCTGCCATCAGACAGTACTCAATTGATAATGGAATGCTCACATTGAGAGCATCCGGACGCTTGCGAATGATCAACGGACTCACCTCCTTTGATGAGATTATCGCAATTACACTTGAAGATCA
>SKZL01000034.1 GCA_007127395.1 Balneolaceae bacterium | reverse complement strand
GGGCATCAACCATAATCTCAGCAGATGCACCAAAACCAACCAGTAGTTGCAAAATTCGATCTACATCACCACGCTTCTTCGATCGTGTATAGAGTTTACCATCCGAGTAGGTTCCGGCTCCACCCTCTCCAAAGCAGTAGTTTGAATCTTCATTTACGATATGATCCACATTGATCCCTTTCAGATCTTTGATCCTCTCTTTTACATCCTTCCCTCTCTCCAGTATAATCGGTTTCAGTCCCAATTCAATCAATTTCAGGGCTGCAAAGAGTCCGGCCGGACCCATACCGATAACGATCACCTCTTTCTCTTTCTCAACATTCCTGTAATCCGGCAATAATATGGGCTCTTCCCTGAAATCTTCACCAATATAGATCTTCAGTTTCAGGTTGATATAGATCTGCCTCTGCCTTGCATCAATCGATCTTTTAACGATCTCAATATGCCGTATTTCATCAATGGGAAGCTTAAACTGATTGGCTACATGTGATTTTAAAGCTTCCGGTTCACCGGCAACTTCAGGGACAACTCTGCATTGATACTCTTTGATCACTCTTCTCTGTTTTTAAATGGTGTCTGGATGATTGTAAATATAGTGATCAAACCGAACTATTCCTGCCGAAGTGCCACAATCGGATCGAGCCGTGAAGCTTTCCATGCAGGATAGAATCCAAAAAAGACACCAACGGCTGCAGAAACCCCAACGGCTACGATCATCGCTTCCGTTGAAAAGAGAGCCGGCCAGCCTGCATAATTGGCAATAACTTCTGTAGAGATAACACCGAGTAATATACCGCCAATACCGCCCAGCAGACACAACACAACAGATTCAATCAAAAACTGAAGTAAGACATCCGGAGATTTTGCACCGACCGCCAGTCTTAGCCCGATCTCTCTGGTTCTTTCGGTAACACTGACAAGCATCACATTCATGATGCCAATACCTCCCACAAAAAGAGAAACCCCGGCAATGGATGCCAGCAGCCATGTCATGATACGGGAAGTTTCTGTTGCTGCCTGAGCCACATCTTCCTGAGTCTGAACTGTAAAGTCATCTTCCTGATAGGGGGCCAATCTGTGACGCTCTCTGAGCAGGTCTCGAATCTTCTCCTGAGCAATGGACATCGACTGTTCATCGTAGACCTGAATGTTGATCACCATCGCATGTGAACGGCCGGATACCCGTTGAAAAGCAGTGGTATAGGGTATGATCACAATATCATCCTGCACAGACCCCATTAGTGACATCCCTTTCCTCTCCAGTACGCCGATTATCCGCAATGGTAATCCGCGTACTCTAATCGTCTCACCAATAGGATCTGATCCTTCAAACAACTCCTCAACAATGGTTTGTCCAACCACCGCCACCAACGAAGCACGCTCCACATCTTCTTCTGTAAACATCTCGCCATCTTCCACTCCCCACTGGCGGATTTGAAGGTAATCGGCCGACTGGCCATAGATCCTGGTGAACCAATTTTGGTTGCCATATACAATTACCCTTTGAGATCGTACTTCCGGGCTGGCTGCAATAACCTCCGGAATTTCATCCCTCAGGGCACGGGCATCCTCTGTGGTTAGCGTATTGGCACTACCTCCACCAATACTGACGCCACCCAGTTGTCGTGAACCCGGGAATACCAAAATCACATTCTGGCCAAGTCTGTTAACCTGTTCCTGTACCTCTGAGCTGGCGCCCTGTCCCAATCCCACCATTGTAATCACCGCAGCCACACCAATCACGATACCCAACGCAGTCAATAGGGTTCTCATTCGGTTTCTGCGAAGTGCTTTAATCGCTACATATGGAACAGCTGATATTTTCATTTAACATCCTCCATGTCAAATTCAATCTTCTCTTCATCCCGCCAGTTTTCCAGAGCTCTTTTTGCTGAGGCAGGTGTTCCGTTGACATCTGAACGGATCAATCCATCTCTTAGAGTCACAATACGTTCTGTAAAACGGGCAATATCCGGTTCATGTGTCACCATCAAAATGGTTAAACCCTGCCTGTTCAACTCCTGAAAGATATCCATAATCTCCAGACTGGTCCTGCTGTCCAGATTTCCGGTCGGCTCATCAGCTAACAATATCTTGGGTTCTGAAACCAGTGCACGTGCTATTGCCACACGCTGCTGCTGCCCTCCCGACAGCTCATTCGGATTGTGATCGGTTCGGTCACCTAAACCCACTATTTCCAATGCTTTTTTAGCCCTGTTGTGTATATCCTTCCAGGAGAGATCCTCTTCGCTGTACAAGAGGGGTAGTTCCACATTTTCAAGTGCTGTTGTACGAGGCAACAGGTGAAAGCTCTGAAAAACAAAACCCAGTGTCTTATTCCTCACTGCAGCCAGCCTGTTCCGGCTGAATGTAGAAACATCTTCACCATTCAAGTAAAATGAACCGGAAGTTGGTTTATCAAGGCAACCCAAAATATTCATTAATGTTGATTTCCCTGATCCGCTTGCACCCATGATTGAGAGAAATGCTCCCTCATTGATCTCCATATCAATTCCGCGCAAAGCTTCAACAGCGACCGATTCCGATCGATATACTCTTGTAATTCCATTCAACTGTACAATCGCCATTCTACTCTCAATATTGGGCCTGGTTTCCGCTAAAAAGGCTTCTTCTCTCTTCCTGATCCTGAGTGCGCAGTGATAATCCAACCGCCAGTTGATCACCTTCGTCCAACCCTTCGATGATTTCAGTATAGACACCGTCACTTAATCCTGTACGAACCGCCTGAGCAACAATATTCCCATCTTGCAGAAGATAAACCTGTCCGTTCATATCATCATTTCTCTCTGCATCAGGAGGGCGAATAGTGTCCGGCAATCTGGCCCGTAATGCAGTATTACGAACTCTTAAAACATTTTCGCGCTCTTCTGTAATTACCGACACCTCTGCTGTCATACCGGGTTTTAGTAAACGCTCATCATTACTGACTGCAATAATGGTTTCATAGTGAACCACATTATCCTCCATCATGGGTGCATTCCGAACCTGAATCACATCACCTATAAAAACTCTTTCCCTGTAGGCATCCACCTGAAATTCCACTCTATGCCCTTCCTGAACCATACCAATATCTGCTTCAGATACATTGGCATGAATCTGCATCAAACTAAGGTCTGTTGCAATTTCGAATAATATTGGAGCACTGAGGCTTGCAGCTACAGTCTGTCCTACTTCAATATTTCTGGAGATTACAATTCCGTTTGTAGGTGAGTGAATTGTTGTACGATCCAGTTCTCTTTGTGCCCGTTCCAGGGCGTGACGCCTAACCCTTACCTGTGCCTCAGCCTGCTGCAGGGTTGCTCGTGCCTGATCCGTCTCCGATGGAGCTATAAATTGTCGTTCTCTGAGCTCCTGTACCCTCTCCCACTGCATTCTTGCCAGTTCAAGTCCGGCTTCTGCTGATTCCAGTTCAGCTTGTGCAGAACTTACTTCTGCTTCAAATGTAGATGGATCAATTTGAGCAATAACATCACCTCGTTGCACAATAGAGTTAAAATCCACAAAAATATCTTCAATGATTCCGGATACCTGGCTTCCAACAACGACTGTCTGGACCGGCTGTATAGATCCGTGGGCGATCACACGTTGTGAAACATCACCCATATTCACCTGTTCTGTGTGGAGCGGTGGCAGGCCCCGGTCTGTTTGATTAAATTGAACAAATCCCCACCAGATCAATGGAATCGCAATGATGATTAAAATGATTATAAGCTTTCCGAATTTCATACTTTAAAATTAATCAAAAATTGAAAGATACAAGAAGTTGGCCTTATTCAGGCTTTATATCATTTTAAAACGTATAAGATCTGAAAATAAGATGTTTTAAAGTGTTAAATCTTTAATACAGACTTTCAAAACGATTATTACATGGAAACTCACCTTGTCCGTTCAGTGTGGGTTTCACAAAAACCACAGCTGAGATAGCAGGTACTGACACCCTGCTCCCTATCACATGTGCTGATCCGAGATTATCATCAACACTGTCCAAGATTTT
>SKZL01000339.1 GCA_007127395.1 Balneolaceae bacterium | reverse complement strand
GATTTGAACTCGCGACCCCCACCTTGGCAAGGTGGTGCTCTACCACTGAGCTATTCCCGCAGTATTACAAGACTCCAAATATAGTACCTTTGAGAGGTTCTTTTCAACACTATTTTTTAATTTTGTTGAGCACTTCCAATGAAGTAATCTCTTTTTGAATGGTTGCATCATCGGGTATAACCGGCCGGTCTCGATAACGATCCACAATACAGATAAAACCCAACTCTTCTTCCCGGTCTGCATGAAATTGATGGATGGTTTCAGGGGCTATATAGACTACATCATGGCTTTTGATGGATACCATTTCATTGCCCAATACCACGGTTCCGGAGCCCCGGATAATTACCACACTGTGCGGGTGACGATGCCTCTCTAGAGACGAATACCCTCCCGGCTGTATCTCAAAGTAGCGTGTTTGTGTATTCAATTCCCGGATCTCATCTCCCAATAACGAAACCCGGTGTATATCCCTGAAATTTTGCGTATCGGTTTTGTACTCTTTCTTTTCAACACCTTGCCACCGGTAGTTGTCAGAATGAATCACTTTTGACCCGTTACTCATCTAACCCTCCAATAGTTTGGTAAATTTCTTTGTTGCTTTTTCCACTCCATCAGAGTCCTGATACAAACTCCCGCCAATCAAATAACAGATATCACGCCCATATCGCTTCAATAACCCCGGAATGGAATCCACATGAATACCACCCGCCGGCGTGGGTGCCGAACTTCGAAAGCCACAGAAATCACCCACCATCTGCTTGTTCATGGCCAGACACGTTTCAAGGCTCAACGTAAACCGCCCGCCCGCATTAGGATAGATCACAGCGTCCGCTCCCAATGCCCTCCACAATTTTCCGTAGTAAAATTCGGGCAAAAACCCGTGCGTTTCATGAATGATATATCCACCGGAAAAGGCGGGATGTGCCATAACCGGAACCTGCTTCAGCTCTGCAAGTTCGGATATTATTTCGAGTCCGGTCAACTGCGGGCAGACCAAAACCCCATCTGCACCCAGTTCTACCGCCTCAAAATACCGGTTTTTTACCTCGGAGGGTGAGGTTGTGATATTGGGGAAGTAGAGTGTTTTGTTTCCCGTATACTGCTCACCTTCACGAACGGCTTTGGAACAGGCTGCCACTCTCTCTTTGAATGGGGCCGATCTCTGGTTCGCTATCCCGTGATCATCTTTGATGATATTGATTCCGCCACGGGTAAACTGAAGCGCCAAATCAGCCAGTTCATCGGGCGTCAGGCCAACCGGCTTAAGCGCCGTACAACTTAACGGAAGATCTTTATCACGGTTTAACAACGTGCGTAAACCACTTAGCCCAAACGAGGGGCCACTAAATCGCCGGCTAAAAAACGAATCATCTGCATCCAAAATTCTGATCCCCGGATAGAGGGATATATTTCCAAAAAGGGTATTGAGGCTTTGGGTTAGATCGTCACCAGTCACAGATTGCGGATAGGAAATCGTCAATATCCACAAATCCGGCCTGTCGGATGGAGTGATCTCTTCTATTTCACCAAGTGATGACACTCCCTGCGCCGGAAGGGTTTCAATCGGCATCTCTACCGTCTGTTCTACCCGAATACTTTCCGCAATCTCTTTGGCACGTTCAATAGAATCTGCCTGAACCTGATATGTGATCTGAAAGCGGTCTGCCATCGGAACTGAATGAGATTGATTGAATATCGCCTATCTCAAGATCGTTTCAGACCGTTTGGGGCCTGTTGAAACAATATTGAATTTCACGCCGGTAAACTCTTCGATGAACGTGATATACTCTTTGGTTTTATCTGGCAGATCATCAAACGAAGAGATGTCTCTGGTCGTTTCTTTCCACCCCTCAAAGGATTTATAAACCGGCTTTACCCTTTCAACATCTTCTGATTCCAGCGGAAACGTATCTGTGATTTTACCATCCAGTTCATACTGTGTACAAACCTTAATGGTGTCAAAATCATCCAATACATCTAGCTTGGTAAGGGTCAGTTCATTCATGCCATTTAACCGGATCGCATATTTTAGCGCTACCAGGTCGAGCCAGCCACATCTTCGGGGCCTGCCGGTCGTTGCGCCGAACTCCTGTCCGTTTTTGCGCAGTTTTTCCCCGGCAGCATCATCCAGCTCAGTTGGAAACGGACCATTACCCACACGGGTACAATATGCTTTGGTGATTCCCATTGCATGAGTTATGGCCAAAGGTGGTATGCCACTGCCTGTACATGCACCACCCGCTGTGGGAGAAGAGGATGTGACATATGGATAGGTACCGTGATCTACATCGAGCAGACTTCCTTGAGCCCCTTCCAAAAGGATAGACTCACCCTTCGAAAGGGCTTTATGTAGCAGGTCGGTAGTGTTGCAAATGTACGGTTTGATCCGTTCGATGACAGGATCAAGCTCTGTCAGGATCTCATTGGCGTCCAGCGTCTCTTCATCATAAACATTTTTCAATGCAATGTTGATATCCGCCAGCGTTTTTTCCAGCTTAGAGAGCAGTAAATTACGATCCAGCAGGTCGTTTGCCCGGATTCCAACACGGGATACCTTACTCACATATGCAGGCCCGATTCCACGTCCGGTTGTGCCGATCGCATCATCGCCGCGCCGTTTTTCTTTGATCCGGTCGAGCGCTTTATGATAGGAGAGGATCATGTGTGACGAGCTGCTGATATAGAGCCTCTCTTTCAGATTTACTCCCAATGCCTCCACCTCTTCAATCTCTTTAACAAGTGAAATCGGATCAACTACTACACCGTTTCCGATGATGCATTTGGAGTCGCCGTTAAACATACCGGAAGGAATGAGATGCAATACAATGGTTGTATCATCAAATTTTAGCGTATGGCCTGCATTGGCCCCTCCCTGATACCTTACAACATAGTCAGCTTCTGCACTCAGAATATCGACTACTTTCCCTTTTCCTTCATCGCCCCACTGGGCACCGATAACAATTCTTACTGCCATAATTTCAAAAAAAAGGAGGTGTTCGCACACCTCCGTAGTTAAATTTTGGATGTCTGTAATTTACAGATTTTAACTCTCCTTATACGAATCAACCGCTTCGTCAAGAGATTTATAGTGCTTAAATACGGTAATGAGTTTTGTGATAATGAGCAAGCTTTCAATCTTGTCAGTTGCATTTGCAATCCGTAAATCTCCACCTGCTTTTCTCATCGTAGTGAGGGCTCCAATCATCATACCCAGCCCCGATGAGTTCATGAATTTAACCTTTGCCAAATTGACCACAATATTGGTCTTCTTTTTTTCGATCAATTCATGCAGCTGTTCATTCAGGCTGACCGCATCCGGCCCTCCCATGACGTTGCCTTTAAATTCAATGACGACGCAGTTGTAGCGCTCAGAAACATTAAAACTCATATCATACTCCTATTTTTAGTTGGTTGGATCTACTTTTTCGCTTTAATTGCCCGTGACTGAAGTTCAACAACGAGCGCACTTGCAATAAATAGTGAACTGTAAGTTCCTAATATTACACCAAGTACAAGTGCAAATGCAAAACCTTTAAGCACCTCTCCACCAAAGATAAACAGCACAGATACCACAAACAAGGTAGTGACAGAAGTTACTACCGTCCGGCTTAAGGTGTCGTTCAGACTTTTGTTGATCATGTCTTTAAAATTCATCGTCTTATAGATGATGGAATTTTCACGGATACGGTCAAAAACAACCACGGTATCGTTGAGTGAGTAACCGACAATTGTCAGGAACGCCGCAATCAATGCCTGATTGATACTCACATCAAACGGTGCAATTTCGGCCATCACAGTAAATATTCCAAGTACAATTAATACGTCGTGTGCAAGAGCTGCAATCGCACCTGCCGAAAAGTACCACCCTTTGAACCGAATGAAAATATAGATAAAGACAACCGCAAGCGCAAAGATGATCGAGTAGATAGCTCCTCTGCGGAGATCTTCTGCAAATCGTGGCCCCACCAGATCGGTTTTCTGAACCGAAACGGCATTATCCGGATACATCGAGGCAAAGTTG
>SKZL01000361.1 GCA_007127395.1 Balneolaceae bacterium | reverse complement strand
TTGGTCCCAAAGCTCTGCGCGGATAGTCTCTGCACTTTTTTCCGAGATGATGTACTCCAGTTTGATTCTGTTTTTCTCTGCTATTTTTGACTCAACCAGCCGTGCACTTGCCGGAGTGTAGACAACCAGATCTACATTTCTTACGAATAGAGGAAGAGATTTTCCATAGGTTGCGCCGGCTACAAAAGAGCCCTCGAATTTCATCAGTGTCTTCAGTTCATCGATAATTTTGGGTATCGAGTCCTCCTCAGCAGTTACCAAACCAATTGCATCCAGCTCTGCACGATCCAATATGGATAAAAGCACATCCGCATCATAGTGAAATACAACCGGCAGAACACGAGTTGTATCAGAAAAACTTCGGAAATCTTTCACCAGATGAATAGGCACGAAAAGGGCATCATATCTCACGACCTCATCATAGTCAGATGCCAGAAGGATGTTACTCTTTACGCCTATCTGATTTTTGATTGAATCGGACAGTAACTTTGCCAGTTCTGCTGTTTCACCAACGGTTGCGATGGTCTGTATTCTCTCAGGCCACTCCATAAAATTAACCTGCTCTTCAAAAATGGCTTCCACTTCAGCCTCATCCAGCCCATAACCGATGAGCTCTTCCAGCAGTTTATTAAATTTTGTTGCACCAAGCTCAAGCCGTTCTGTTTTATCCAGATTTGTACTCTGTCGGATCACCAAAAAACCTTTTCCCTGTTCGCTCTTTATAAGCCCTTCCTCCATCAGTTGATGATAGGCCTTTCGTACCGTATGAAAGCTGGTTCCCAGTTGTTTACCAAGCTCTCTGGTCGAAGGCAGTGTCTCACCGATCTGAAACTGCTTGGTAGCAATCATCAGTCGGATCCGGTCAGCAATATGATTTGCGGAGTGTTGCATCAGATGAAGTTAAATGTTGCTGATGTGGACAGCAAATAGTTTGATCAACCGGGCGAATAATTAAGTATAAAAAAAGGCTGATCCCACTTTTACAGACAAAAGTGATGATCAGCCTGAAACGTTCGGACTTATCTGTTGATCAGATCCGTCCACTGCCATGAAGAGTCAGATTAGATATTCAGCTCTTTCATATATGCAGCATTCTCGCGAACAGCATCAATCGGTGTAGTTCCAGTATAAGCTTCCTGCTCTACCAGATTGTAAACCATTCCATTCTCTCTGCCGGTTTGAAGTATAGATGCAAAATCGATACTGCCGGTGCCTAAAATAACAGACTCTGCAGAGCCATTGTTGTAACCGTAATCTTTCACGTGTGAAAGAGTGAAACGGTTAGAATATCTGCGAATCCACTCACTCGGATCAGCGTCAGCGGCAACTACCCAGTAGATGTCCATCTGATACTCGACCAGATTTGGGTCTGTTTCATCCATTAACACAGCCTGAGGAATTTCTCCTTCCAGCTCTTCAAATGTATATGCATGGTTATGGTAGGCAAACTTAACACCTGCATTGTTTGCAATCTCTCCGAGCCGGTTAAAAGTCTCTGCCATCTCTTTGTAAGCATCGATTGATCCCTGGTCACCAATGAAAGGACATACGATGTATGGCACTCCGATTTCTGCCAGCTGTTCTACCTTCTGCTCATAATTTTGGAAAACGTTAGCATGGGTGGAGACCATTGTGAGCCCCAGATCATCCAGAAACTGCTTGAACCCTGTATTCCCCATTCCCCAGAAGATGCCCTGACGACCTTCATAGCTTTCAATCTGATTGTATCCAAATTCAGACACTTGCCTGATTATCCCCTCTGGATCATCACCGATCACATCGCGCAGTGTGTAGAGCTGTAAACCAAAAGGCGCATAAGAAGCCTCAGGTGAAGCACAAGATTTCAAAAATGGTAAGCTACCCAAAGCTAATCCTGAAGCCAATGCTCCGGAAGTTTTTAGAAAAGAACGACGACTATATTTCATACCTAAGATGTTTTTATTAAAGTTAAGGTTTAAAAAACGTTGAATTATCAATGAATTCTGCGGACATACGACAACATAATTTACCTTTTATCCATTTAGAATACAGAAGATTATGGTATATCTCAATTGAATTTAGCAGAAACAGACGATCTTCGATCAAATTATTGATCTTTTACAAAATCGATATCAGTTCACCAGCTTCTTCAACTCATTTAATAGTAATAGTGCTTCGAGGGGGGTCATACGATTCGGGTCACTTGCTTCCAGCTTGTTGATCACTGTCTCCAGCTTGGGATCCATCTGACTGTTGAAGAGTGTCATCTGTGGCAGTGGATTTTGAGTCTCTATCTTTTCAGCGGTTTTTTGCGCCGCTTGTTTCTTCGCAGCACTACTTTTGATCGCTTCATCACCATCGTAACTTACATCGAGTGTATGACTTTCCAGATTTGAGAGTATCTCTTTTGCGCGAATGATCACCTCCTGAGGCAAACCGGCCATATTGGCAACCTGAATCCCATAGCTATGGTCCGCCCCACCCCTCACAAGTTTTCTCAGGAAAATCACTTTCCCGTCATGCTCTTTTACCTGCACATTGAAATTTTTAATCCGGCCGTAACGGCTCTCCAGTTCATTTAACTCATGGTAATGTGTCGCAAAGAGTGTTTTTGCGGCTACATCAGCTTTATTATGCAAATATTCAGACAGAGACCACGCAATACTCAATCCGTCAAATGTACTGGTACCGCGTCCCACCTCGTCCAGAAGTATCAGTGAGCGCGGTGTCGCATTATTCAGAATATTAGCCGCCTCATTCATCTCTACCAGGAAAGTACTCTCACCGGCAGCGAGGTTATCGGAGGCACCGACTCTTGTAAAGATCTTATCCACCAGGCCGATCTTTGCCCTCTCTGCAGGAACAAATGAGCCGACCTGAGCCATCAACACCAGCAGGCCGGTTTGTCTTAAAATGATGCTTTTACCGGCCATATTTGGTCCGGTGATCATCAATATCTGATACTCTTTATTGTCCAGATAGATATCATTTGGTATGAACGGCTCACCTGCAGGCAGTGTCTTTTCAACAACCGGATGCCTTCCCTTTTTCACCTCTATAACATCATCCTCAGAAATTTCCGGATGAGCATAATTATTTCTGAACGCTACTTCAGCAAGGCTCTGAAGGCAGTCCAGTTCAGCGAGGGCCTGCGCAATCTGTTGAATATCATCCGCAAATTCGGCCACGTAGAGCCTCAGCTCCTCAAATAGCTCACCTTCAAGTGTTTTACTCTTCTCCTCAGCCGAAAGCACCTTCTCCTCAACCTCTTTCAACTCCGGTGTGATATACCTTTCAGAGTTTACAAGAGTCTGCTTACGAATAAAATGTTCCGGTACTTTGCTCTTATGTGTATTTGTAACTTCGATATAGTAACCAAACACCTTATTGTACCCGATTTTCAGAGACGGAATTCCGGACTCTTTTGCCAGCTTATCTTTTATTTTGGCAATATACTTCTTTCCATCTCTGGCGATCTCTCTGAGTTCATCAAGATCCTGATGAAATCCATCTGCGATCAACCCGCCGTCCCGTATACCAGCCGGTGGATCTTCCACAATTGCTGTTGTAATTCTCTCCTGCAATTCGATCATCAGTTTCAAGCGGCTGTGAACTGACTCCAGCAGCTCTACGTCCGATTTTGAAAGAGGGATTTTCACCCTTGGTATCTGTGCAAGTGATAGCTGAAGTTGCTTCAGGTCGCGTGCGTTTGTACGTCCGACACTGATTCTGCTGATGAGCCGTTCAAGGTCACCGATCTGCCCCATCTCCTCTCGCAGTTCACCTCTTTTCTCATGATGGTTATTCAAAAACGAAACCGCATCCAGGCGCTTTTCGATCACTCCCTTTTTTTTGAGTGGCCGCATAATCCACTTTCTGAGCAAACGGCCTCCCATCGCAGTAACTGTATCATCCAGAATAGACACCAGAGTCCCCTCTGTACCTCCCTCATGCAGAGTGGATATCAATTCCAGGTTGCGTTTTGTAGAGCCATCGAGCGACATATAGTCACTGTTTTCATAACTGTATATCCGTCTCAGATGGCCAAGTGATGACTTTTGT
>SKZL01000167.1 GCA_007127395.1 Balneolaceae bacterium | reverse complement strand
GTTTTACCGAAGAGAGATTTTTAGATCTGAATATTGCAATGCAGCACAATATGGAGTTGATGGAGCGCTCCAGAAATCTAATCATGGAAGAAGAGATGTAATTGGAGGAGTAGATATTTAAATTTTATCTATTGGTATTACTCATCATCCGGGTAAAGCATTTGAATTGAATGGCAAAATTCTTCACAGACCTTCTGAAAGTGGTATTGATGCAATAACTGTTTGGAAGCCGGATGCTATTGCTGCTGAAATATTAAGACTTCCAGAAACAAAGTACCCACGACAAGATTTGCCGTGGGTAGCTGAATTTTAAAACTTTCGTTTTAGATAGGATGCCTCTTTCAGGATCAATTAAAGAAGAAGAATAGGATACCGGCCAATACAATAAAATTCAGAATACTCAATGGTAAGAGTCTGGACCATCCTAATTTCATCACTTGATTAAACTTAAATCTGGGGATTGTCCAGCGGACCCATATAAACAGGAAGACAAAGAAAGCGGTTTTTCCGACAAAGACACTCACATCCAAAATTCCTTTGAGTAGCGGTGATAGTTCCGGAAGCCACAAACCGGCAAAAGGGAGGTGATAGCTTCCAAAGAAAAATGTAACCATCAGCATTGAGTTAATCACCACATGCATATATTCAGCCAGGAAAAACATTCCAAACTTCATGGAGCTGTATTCTGTATGGAATCCACCCACCAACTCCTGTTCCGCTTCAACCAGATCAAATGGTGTTCGGTTACTTTCAGCAAAAGCAGCAATGATAAATATGATAGCACCGAGCGGATTCAAAAAGACAAACCACCATGTTTCCTGTGCAAGAGCGATATCCACAACACTTAAAGATCCCACAAAGATTACCACAGACGCAACTGCCATACCTAATGGTAATTCGTAGCTGACCATCTGTGCGGCAGCTCGTAATCCACCCAGCAGGGAGTATTTACTGTTAGATGCCCATCCGGCCAGTGTTACACCATACACACTCAATGAGGCTACAGCCAATAGATAGAGAACACCGGCATTAATATCAGTGGCATACAAACCATCTCCGAAAGGTATAACAGCGACAGTCATAAGTGCTGTAATTACAGGTATGGTAGGAGCCATTGTATGCAGAAACTTGTTTCCTGCTGTGGGTGTGACATCTTCCTTAAGAATCAGTTTTAAAACATCAGCAATAGGTTGTAGCAGGCCAAAAGGGCCCACTCTGTTCGGGCCAACCCTGTACTGTATAAATGCGGCAATTCTTCTTTCTGCATATACAGCAATTGCAGCTGAATTGAGCAGCATAAATAATGAAACCCCTAATACGATGTAAGATGTTAAAGTTACTTCAGCCATCCCTGTCAGGTTATTAGATTAATTATATTTTAAGCGATTACAATAGGTTACTTACCCTCTGTGGATACGGGGGCTTGATCTGTGGAGAGTTGAATTCCGGAATTTTGATCCATCAATTCATAGCTCACTTTCTCAAATACTTTAAACGATTTTGAGATTTCATTCATAATTTCACGACCGTTTTCAAAAGAGAGATCCAGTC
The DNA here is from genome assembly GCA_007127395.1 of Balneolaceae bacterium. GTDB lineage: Bacteria > Bacteroidota > Rhodothermia > Balneolales > Balneolaceae > Rhodohalobacter. Next base: position 2,500 of record SKZL01000167.1, on the reverse strand, counting down.
CGCTTTTCTCAGCGGTTTCCGTGATAAAACTCCAGAGTGGGATACAGTCGATTTTATTATCCTCTGAAACCCAATTATCAAAATTGGTACCATATCTGTCCAATCTTCCTTCCGACATCTCCAGGTCAAGCCGACGATTCGAATATTTTGTCTCTTTGGCAGCGATTGTTCGCTGTATTCTACCATCAATGTTTACATAAGATGCGGCATGTTCCGCAGCGGATGTGATAGGAATCACCAAATCTGCTATTTTTGTTGTAGAGGAGTGGTTTGTTGCGAAAGTGACCAAATATTTATTTTCAAGGTCGTTTTCAGATAGCAAACCTCTATCTACAAAGTGATCATTTACCAAAACGATCAAAGTGGCTTTTGAAATCCGCTTTTTTAACTCTTTTTGATTAATCTCTTTAAACCCGAGTAACCGGCAGCCATTCGCGTTTGGTGCAAGGTCATCTGTGATCAAGAATCCATCTCCCTTACCCTCCTCAATGTGAGGGACGAATATGGGTTCAGAAATGCCAAGGATATTGGCATATTTTTGTAATGCATAATTTTCTTCTACGGATACATTCGGACTTCCCACAAAAAGAATCTCTTTTTTATCTCTTTGATCAATCTCCTCTGAAAAAGTGGCAGAGGCATTGCTCCATGCCGAAAGAATCTGTTCGCCATCCAACTTCTGGAGTGGGCGTGAGATTCTGTTTTCATTAAAAATTTTATAAGCTTCACGACCCTCATCCGGCATCCAGTGATCATTCACATCGCCATTAAATCGAGGTGTTATTCTGAGCACCAGGTTGTCTCTTGTCCAGAGGTCAATATTGCACCCTTTTCCATTTGTGATGTCGATACTTGGTGTCTGATTCATTTCCCAGACCCGAGCCTTGAACCTGAAATCTGCAGAGGTCAATGCGCCAACGGGACATAGATCAACAGTATTCAATGAGTAGGGATCACTAAACTCTCTTCCCGGAGCCGTAATCGGATAATTTTTATCACCCCTTGAGGTAATAGTTAGCTGGTCTGTCTTACTGATCTCACTTGTAAATCTGGTGCAGCGTGTACAGTTAATACATCTTTCCGCATCCAGAACCACACGCGGGCCTAACTGAACCCTCTTAGGTTTATGAACTTTCTTGACCTCAAACCTACTCCCTTCAGGACCGTATTTATAGGTTTGAATTTGTAATGGACATTCACCGGCCTGATCACAAATCGGACAATCCAATGGATGGTTGATCAATATCAACTCCAGATTGTCTTTCTGAGCTCTTTTTACAAGATCATCTGTCTCCTGTGTATGGACAACCATATCGTCTGCAAGATCAAAATTACAAGCTGTCTGCAGTTTGGGGAACCAGCGAATAGTACGTTCGCCATTTTCGCCCATTTCATATTCTCCTGTTTCCCTGTCTTTTACATATTGTCCAACTTTCACGAGGCACTGCCGACAGTTGGCAGGAATTGACATGGATGGGTGATAGCAAAAGAACGGTACCTCTTTACCCAAATCCTGGATAAATTGAAGCAGTTTATGCTGACCTTCATACTCGTATTTCTGACCGTCAATAATTACCTGAGGCATCTTAAAATAATTGTTATTTGATTATTGTAACATTATGCTATTGCGTGGACAGACTTTTTACATCTGGCTTCAAATTCATCACGAAACCTGTTGATCGTGAAACGGACAGGCCAGGCTGCGGCATCTGCAAGCGCACATATTGTACGGCCTTCCATCTGAGTGGTGATATCCAGTAAAAGATCCAGATCTTTAATTTCACCATCACCATTTTTGATCTTCAAAAGAATTTTTTCGAGCCAACCTGTACCTTCACGACAGGGTGTGCACTGTCCGCATGATTCATGATGATAAAAGTGTGCGATTCTCCACAAGACATCAACCATATCTGTATCCTCATCCATTACAACCATTCCTGCTGTACCCAACATAGAGCCTACAGTTCTTAATGAATCAGCATCCATGGTAATTCCTTCAAGTTGATCAGCTCTCAAGACAGGTGTGGATGAACCACCGGGGATGACAGCTTTTAATTTTTTATCATCTCTGATTCCACCTGCCACATCATGAATCAGATCCAACACCGGCACTCCGGATGGAAGTTCATAAACACCGGGGCGGTTAACATGTCCGGAGATACCATACAATATTGGCCCCGGATGAGTAGGGGCACCGATAGATTTGAACCATTCAGCACCTTTGTTAATCACACTGGTAACATGAGCCAATGTCTCAATATTATTGATGGTGGTTGGCCGGCCCCATAAACCTTTTTGAGCCGGGAATGGTGGTTTGACCCTTGGATATCCTCTCTTACCTTCAAGAGATTCAAGCATTGAAGTCTCCTCCCCGCAGATGTATGCACCGGCACCGGAGTGGACGTAAAAATCAACACAAAAAGAGCTCCCCATGATTTTTTTACCGATATACCCTTTATCATAGGCATCCTGAATCGCCTTTTCCATCATCTTGATGTAG
>SKZL01000287.1 GCA_007127395.1 Balneolaceae bacterium | reverse complement strand
CGGACATGCGGCCGGTTATTAAAATGTGAGATTTCAGTACCGGACAGAAGTGGATTTTTAGCCTTCGCATTTGGAAGTCAACGTTCGATTGAGAGATCAAAAAGTGGTTAAATTTTTGTATTTTCTATCGCCGATCAAATGAAACCATTTTTAAAAGTATTCTATGTATTCAAATTTAAAAAGTGAATTAAGAAAAGAGCTGGATCAGATCAGGGAAGATGGGCTCTATAAAGAGGAGCGAATTATTACATCACCACAGGGCGCTGTGATAAAAACCACTAAAGGAGATGAAGTCATCAACTTTTGTGCAAATAATTATTTGGGGCTCTCTTCACATCCGAGAGTTGTAGAAGCGGCAAAGAAGACGATCGATGAGTATGGATACGGGATGTCATCCGTTCGGTTTATTTGTGGGACACAAACCATTCATAAAGAGCTTGAAGCATCAATTTCAGAGTTTCTGGGAACTGAAGATACAATTCTGTACGCAGCGGCTTTTGATGCAAATGGAGGTGTTTTTGAACCGATACTCGGAAAGGGTGATGCGATCATTTCGGATCAACTTAACCATGCTTCTATCATTGATGGTGTTCGGCTATGCAAGGCCGACAGATATGTATACAAGCATAACGACATGTCCGATCTGGAGGAGAAGCTAAAAGAGTCTGCCGGGGCAAACAACAGGATCATTGCGACAGATGGTGTTTTTTCGATGGATGGAACCATCGCACAGCTGGATAAAATCTGTGATCTGGCTGAGAAATATGATGCACTTGTGATGAGTGATGAGTGTCACTCCACAGGGTTTATAGGTAAAACCGGACGTGGGGTTCACGAATATCGTGATGTAATGGGAAGGGTTGATATCATCACCGGTACGCTAGGAAAAGCACTGGGCGGTGCTTCGGGTGGATTTACAGCTGCCCGGCAGGAGATCGTGGATATGTTACGCCAACGATCCAGGCCCTATCTTTTTTCCAATACACTTGCACCAGCAATTACAGGGGCATCCATCGAAGTGCTAAAACTGTTGAGTGAAACAACAGAGCTCAGAGATAAACTGGAATCCAATACACTCTATTTCAGAAAGAAGATGAGTGAAGCCGGATTTGATATAAAAGCGGGAGAACATCCCATTGTCCCTGTTATGCTTTACGATGCAAAAATATCACAGGTTTTTGCAGATAAATTGCTGGACCTGGGGATATACGTGATCGGTTTCTATTACCCGGTTGTTCCAAAAGGCCAGGCCAGAATCAGAGTCCAGCTCTCTGCTGTCCATGAGAAAGAACATTTGGACAGAGCTATAGATGCTTTTACTGAAGTTGGCAAAGAACTAAATGTTATTTAATCGGAGCAATTTGAAGCAGTAACAATGTCAACAAGTTATTACAAGGCAAAGGTATGAGAAAAATCCTGATTACAGGTGCAAATGGACAGCTTGGCAGTGAGTTGACGATTGAATTGCGCAAATTGGCAGGCAATGAAAATGTGATCGCAACCGATATTAGTGAACCGGACAAGAGTCAGCGGGAAGGCCTGTTTGAAAAACTGGATGTACTGGATAAGGAGCTTTATAAGGAGTTGATTCGTAAGTACAAGATCACTGAAATTTACCACCTTGCAGCACTGCTTTCCGCAAATGCAGAAAAAAATGTTGAGACTGCCTGGGGCCTGAATATGAATGGCCTTTTAAATACATTGGATTTGGCTCGTAAATTTGAGATTGGAAAAGTCTTCTGGCCAAGCTCCATTGCAGTGTTTGGTCCCGATGCGCATAAGAATAGAACCCCACAAGAGAGCCCCTGCAATCCCACAACGGTATACGGTATCACAAAAGTTGCAGGTGAGCAGTGGTGTGCCTATTACCATCGAAAATTTGGCCTGGATGTCAGAAGTATTCGATACCCCGGACTAATTGGATACAAATCTTTACCGGGTGGCGGAACCACCGACTACGCAGTAGACATCTACCATAAAGCTGTGAAAGGTGAGCTGTTTAACTGTTTTTTAAGTCGGGATAGTGCCCTGCCAATGATGTATATGAGTGATGCAGTGAAGGCTACCATAGATCTGATGAATGCACAGGCGGATCGTCTTACTGTTCGGACAAGCTACAACGTCTCTGCAATCAGTTTTACACCTGAAGAGATAGCAAATTCAATTAAAAAACATATCCCCGGTTTTTCTATTCGCTATGAGCCCGATTATCGACAGGAGATAGCCGCTTCGTGGCCCGACAGCATCGATGACTCAATTGCCCGGCGCGACTGGGACTGGGAACCGGATTTCAGTCTGGACAAGATGACCATGGATATACTCAGGCATTTACCGAATCTTATTGAAAAGACTTCATCAATGGAGTAAGTTTTACTGATACTCAAAAAGTAGTTTTCAAAGAGGATCACATTGCATATAATGATTATTTGGGGATTGCCGGTGATGGTGGCAGTATTGAGATAAACATGAGTGGTTGTTACAACCGAATTAATCAACTATCAGATGAGCCTTCGGATTATTAGAGATCAAAAAACCAGTTTACAGATTCCGGACAGAGAAACACTTGAGCTACTCAATCATCAGCTGGAGAAAAAAAATCTTGATGAGTTTTTGCAGTGGTCTTTTGATGAGTTTGGGGATAAAATTGTTTTAGGTACTGCTTTTGGAGTATCCGGAATGGTTTTGATCCATAAAATTGCGACTTTGGGAATACCCATAACAGTTTTCACACTTGACACCGGATTATTGTTTGAAAAGACGTATGATCTATGGAAAAAACTGGAATCGGATTATGCTATTGATGTCGAAACTGTTTCGCCTATTCTAACTTTGGACGGACAGGCTCATCTATATCAGCCGCAATTATGGAATAATGATCCTGATAAGTGCTGTTACCTTCGGAAAGTATTGTCTCTGAAAAAATATTTGATGAATAAAGAGGCATGGCTGACCGGGCTCAGGCGATCGCAATCAGAAACCAGGAAGAATATCTCAATAGCAGAGTGGGATAATGAGAACAAAGTGATGAAATTCAATCCGTTGGCTCAATGGACATCTGAACGGGTTTGGGATTATATTCACGAAAACTCAGTAAATTATAACCCGCTGCATGATGAAGGTTATTCAAGTATTGGGTGTTTCCCTTGTACTACCAAATCTATATCAGATAAGGATGAGCGATCCGGCCGCTGGGGAAATCTGGACAAAACAGAGTGCGGAATTCATTTTCCGCTTTCCCAAAAAAATGATTTGTAATAAACTGGTTTAGTTTGAGCTCTTTTTTTTCTGGCTAATCACCCAATCTGCAAATAAAAATTCAATAGCGGCGGCCTCATAGCCTTGCCAGTTTTGAATCAGGCTAAGAAATTCCTTTTCAGATAGATTGGATGGATCGGCACCATAACTCATGATTATCCATTTTCTTAATCCTTTCTCTTCACCTTTTTGCATGCTGGATGGAAATATAGCATCTGTTCGGGGCCTGAAAAGCATGAGGTCCTGAGCAGAAGTAGGCCCAACCCCTCTGATTTTCATCATTTTTTCATAAAACTCCGATGGTGATGCTTCAATATCCAGATATTCAAAATCAAGCTCACCGGCAAGAATATCAGATGCTAAATCGGTTACATACTCACCTTTTTTCAGAGTAGGCCCCAATTTCCTTATCTGTGCGGGGTTTGCTTTTGCAAGCTGAAATGGCCTGGGCCAGGCAGGCAGTGTACGGCCTTCGTGCGTTAAATGAGTCCCATAGGCTTCTCTCACCTTGTAAACCATCTTTTTTGCAGTTGGTTTATGCGATAGCCTCATTTGAATAATCCGATTCACTACATCATCCAGCAAAGTTGCCCTGGCCATTCGTTTGAGCCCGTAAAATTCATTTAATTTGGAAGATAATACAGGATCATCAGCAGCTTTGTCATAAAGAGGTCGTAGATCCAACTCAGTTCCAAAGATGCGTTTTAAAGATCTGTTTGCTTCTGCAACTTCACTTTTTGTGAGTTCTTCAGTTGATTCAAAATGAAACTCAGGCTTCTCCGGATCACCATTAAAAAAAGTGGTTACAACAATATCCCTCTCTTTGAGAGATATTGGACGAGTAAAACCCTCTTCAAAAATTTTTTCAGGATCATGTTCATGGTCAAAATATGGATCAATATCCAAACAGATAAACCAGTCATGGGGCGGGATTGATTTAAGGGACCATGAAGTCATGTTTAGGACTGTTTAATACAATGAATAGGAATATCTTCACTTCATCCATGGATAGTAACTGTAATCACTGTATTGCCGAGATAAAATGATTGCGTTGATAGCTTTCGGGTAAAGATGAAACGGCTATGCGGGCTTCATATATGGTCTCAAACTGGCCAATTGCAACCCTGTAATAACGAATCTGATTAACTATGGTTGACTGGATAAATGCCCGAATTCCATCATTTCGAAATTCATTGATAATTGATTCTGCAAGCTCCGGTTGTGTAAAAGAGTGAACAATTATGGTATACCCGGAGGTAAGGTCTGTTAGAACGTCTCCAAAAAGCCCAAATTCAGGCTCTGGTGTGGTTTCTGCAACGGTTTCACTGATTACTGAATCGGTATCCAAAATAATTTCCTCCTGAGAAACCTCAGGGTCAAAAATTTCTTCTTCTGATGGAACAGCTTCTTCAATATCTTCCTCAGATAATTCAGCAGGTGGGGATGTTTCAACTTTTTCAAGAACTTCTTCATTTTTTACATCTTCAAATTCAGCAGGGCTATCTGAAACAGTTTCTTCCACTTCCGATCCGGGATCCTCATCGATCATCTCAGCGGGCTTTTCAGGTGTTTCTTCAGTAGCCTCTTCTACAATCTCCTCAGTGACCGGTTGGGTCAGGACAACCGGCTCTGTCTCTGTAATGGTAGTTTCTTCCGTGATCTCTTCATCGACGGTCTCTTGAACTGTTTGGACCGATGCAGCATCTGTAATTTCAAAATCCCTGTCGGAGGGCCTGGAGGAGGAAAAGGATCGGCCAAAACGGATTCTAAAACCAGCAGAAAAAGAGGACCAGTTATTGGTTGTCGAGATAAAATCATTTCTTAGAATCTCACCGGCAAGCTTCTTGTCAATTAGATCGCCATTAATGATACTATAGTCATATTGGAAAAATAAAAAGAACTTATCTGAAAGAGAGAGATCAACGCCTGCCCCAAACGAAGCAAGAAGTGAACTTTGCTGAGATGTATCCACCTCCAGTTCAATTTGAGCCGTATCTGTTAAACTGTTCGGTGTTATCGTATGATTGCTTTGCATGAATCCCAGTCCAAAAGCTACATAGAAGTCCAAGGATTGAGGAATTGATTCAAAGATTCTTCTGAGCCGAAGTTTGGTTGTAAGAGTAGCAGCGTAAAATTGATTATCAAATAGTAAATCAGGCCAAAAATCATAATCTGTAAATACAGAAAAAGAGCCGGAAGTAAAATTCACTTCAACAGATTCAAATTGAGTCACAAGGTAGCCGGCATGAATACCAAGAGATGGGTAATAATCTTCACTGACAGAAAATCTCCCGGAGACGACGTTCGTTGCGGCACTTCCTGATGGAATAGTGCCGGTTAACACACCACCACTGCCTCCTATAAACCATCTTGGCTCATTTTCCATCATCTGCGCCGAACCCGTAATCGGATAGAGCACAAATAAGAAGAAAGATCCTGAAATTATGATCAAAAATAAGCTTTTCAAGGTCATAATGAGCAATTTCGGTACTTGTTAATCAATGTTGAACCGTCAGCTTTAATATGATCAACCTTGGGGAGATCTGCAATAAGGGAATGATTGTCTTCAAATAGCCAAAAACGTATTCATTCAGATTTATTTGAGTGCTGCGTTTTTCTCAGATGCCCCTTCGCAAACCGCGTTCTGTAAATCTCCAGGATTCAATAACTTGATTCACTTCGCGGTTCTGCCATACCAATGTTGTGGATCTCCCTTCACGATGGTCAGTCATTATCATTTTGGATGGGCTCCAGAGCCGATCAGTTATCTGTTCAAAATTTTCTGCTTTAAGTTGCTTGATCAGCTCATCAGAACTGTCAAAATAACGTATTTCATCTGCAGTATATCTTTCACGATGGATATCAAATTCCAGATAAGCATATTGATCTGAGTCAATTTTTTTTGCCCGAATCGTGTAAAATTGATCATGTTTAATCAACCAGTCAAATTCAAACTCATCCGAATTTTGTGAGCCAAGATCTTCATAGGTAAAATCACTTCCCATGAAACGGTCACCGCGTTCAGATGAGCCGATCGTTTGAATGCGTCCGACGGATGGAAGAAATAACCTTTGTGTTCGGGAGTTCTCTTCATCCAGATTCAAAAGGCCGGTTCCGCGGACATTACCCGGTTCAGAGAAAACGAGTAGTGTGCTTGTATCGTCGCCACTATATTTTGTCCAGGTTTGTAACTTACGGGTTCTGGTGCGGCCGCGAGGGTCGGTGATGACCATCTGCATCAATGCTGTTTCTGTTTCAATAGTTTTCCTTCGCTCTTCCATCTCGTCAAAGATGGTCCGTGCCTGGTCCGGATCTTCAAATTTTTCCTGGGCAGACAAATCGGAATTTCCGGCAATCAGAATGATGCAGATTGTGAAGAAGATGCTAAGTGAAATAACCCTATTCATACTCAGTTGATAACAATGTTTCAATTCAGAACTCTTAACGTTTGAGTGGCATCTATAGTTCACCGGCAGTACAATAAGTCTGCATTGATTCATTGGACAGGGTTAGGACTGTTCGAATGGAGTTCAATGATCGTTAACTGGAGTAAATCACTGGTAATACTACCACTTGACCTTTTTCCATAGCAGCCAGAGTCCTATCAGTACAAATGGAATACTGAGCAGTTGTCCCATATCGAGAAATGCCTCGGCCCTGAAATCTGCCAGGGTCACCTTGCTGAACTCTATGAAAAACCGGCCTGTAAAGAGAATGACCAGAAAAGTACCAAACAGAGATCCTTCAGGCGGGGCGTGCTTATATTTTTTGTAGATAAAAAGCAGGACGGCGAGTACAAAAATGCATAAAATTGCCTCATAAAGCATTGAAGGGTGACGAGGTACCATATCCACATTGGCGAAGATTACAGCCCATGGCAGATCTGTAGGAAGCCCGATTATTTCTGAATTAAAAAAGTTTCCAGTTCTGATAAACATACCGACGATGGCAACACCGGGAACAACTCTGTCTGCAACCCACATGAAAGAAGTTCCTGCAGATCGCCTGGCATAAAGATACATTGCCAGAATAATGCCGATGGCTGCTCCGTGGCTGGCAAGCCCGCCTGTCCATACTTGAGGAATCAGGTGAATATTTCTCAGATAGAATTCAGCTTCATAGAAGAAAACATGTCCAAGCCGTGCACCGATAATAGTACCTATCAGAACATATATTAATAATCTGTCCAGCTCTTCTTGTGGTTTGCCTGCATCACGAAACATTTTAAAACCGATGAAATAGCCCGCAATAAATGCAAAGGCAAAAAGGAGGCCATACACCCTGGGTTCAATGGGTCCGATAGAAGAGAAGGAGGGAGTGTCAAAAAAGAGAAATGGAAGCTGTCCAACAATCAGAGAGCCTATGATTACTCCCCAGAATTTCAAAGCCGGAATTTCAGCATCACCTTTTTTCTTGTTTTTTTTATCGGGGGCAACTTTTTGCAAGCCAAAATAGATCAGGCCAAAGGCCAAAATGAGTCCCCAAATCGACACTGGAAATGGCAGGTTAAATTCTTGAATTGAAAATAAAATGGGATCAGGTTCCCATACAAAATAGTTATTATCCATCTGTAAAATTTCAGTCTGCCATGGTTATGATATCAGAAAATACGAAACCGTTATCCGCCAAACAATCTTCTTAGCAGATCTCCGGCTCCTTCACGAACCCTGTCCTGAATAATGCGTTCAATTACATCTGTATTTGGGCCCACTCTGGGGGTAGCTGTTGTTCCCGTTATTCGGATTGGGATCGCCATCCGGCCATCTTCGAGCTGAAGTGCATCTGCTGCGCTTGTTGATATGACACTGGCTATTCCCCGTTTAAAGCGCTCAGGTAGAAGAAGGGTGGCATTGTATTCAATTCTGTCAGTAACCATGTTCAGAGTTCCCTCCAACTCAATTCCAAGGTTTCCACTCGTGAGACGAAAATCCTTTAGAGTCATTACAGCATCATTGATCGTATAAGTGGCATTCCACTCATCCAGGGCAAGAGATTCAAGATCACTGGCATTTAAAAACCGAGCAATCTCGACCTGAATTGGATGGCCGCGCAATCGAGCCCTTGTCATTCCAAAATTTCCGGCAGACCGTGCGGTTGTAATGTCGGGATCGAGGGAAGGAGTCAGATTCACTGAATAATCTAACTCACCGCTGAATGCACCGGTAAGATACTCATGGATAGTGCTGTTTTCGCCGAGAAATCCGGTCTCTCTGAAAAAAGCTTCGGCAGTAAGTCCGGTGAGACTTCCGTTAAATGTGATATCTGTCTGAAGCGGATCCGGAACATTCCAGATAAACCGACCCTCAGCAGTGCCATCAAAAAAGCGTGCTTCCGCTTCACTGACTTCGATCTGCTCCGGAGAAATACGGCTTCTGCCTTTGATTTCTGTGATAGGGAGGCCAAAAATGACCAGGCGATCAATCTCAGCATCTACATTGGCCTGTAGGTTGGGCAGGTCTATTGGGAAGGGGTCTTCATCTGCTTCCTCTTCCCAATCAATCATTTCATCGATATTTAAAAAACGGCTACGATAGGTTCCTGTGATCGACGGAATTTGTGAACCTGTTGAATTTTCATCCAGAAAACTCATGTAGTTTTGCAAATTACCCTGAAGTTCAATATCAGTACTTCCGTAATTCATGGAAAATCTCTCGAGGGTCATCTGTGTGGGCCGTATATCCATTCTTCCTGAGAGATTGGTTACAGGCAATGGAATAGAATCACCGGCAGCGGTCACATCCGAAACTTCAAGAGCACCGGTTAGGGCTATTTGAGTCACATCATTTGCAGGCCCCCGGGTATTTAGGTTCATCCGGGCGTTGCCGGTCAATTCACTGATCCAGGGTTCAAGAGAGTAGTAGCTGGAAATTGAACTTAAAAGTGCAATCCCGTCAAAAGTGAGGTCCACTTCGGGATTGTCGCTTAGATAGTTTACGATTGAACCACTCATTGACAGAGTGTTATCACCTGTTTTGAACCGCCCTTCCGATATGTTGAGCCGCCTGCCGTCTGCTATGGCTCTGAATGTGATATCCTCCAAGGGGTTATTTACGATAGAATGATAGAGGTAACCATCTGTTAAGTCGAAAGTACTCTGCTGCAGAAGGGTTTCGATCTGATCAGGGTCGGGTTTACCACGGAGTGAGATATCCGCAACCAATGAACCCCTCATGGCAAGGGTATCTTCATCTATTGGGTAGAACTCTTTAATAGTTCCCAAATCAAAATTGATCACAGAGTTGATATCAACGGTTCTCTCGTTTTCATCCAGTGGCCTGACGATAGAACCGCTTAGTGTCATCCGATTATCTGCGGCAGTAAATCCGGATTCGGAAATTTCAATGCGATCCTGATTTGCATTTGCTATAAAATTGATATTTTCAATGGCCCTTGGAACGTCTGCGTATTTTAAGAGTCCGTCACTAAGGTTGAACAATCCGGAGAAAATTGCTTCTTCCGGTTGGTCGATTCTACCTGATGCATTGGCATTTACCTTCAGCAGGCCGGCCAGATTTTCAATTCCAAGTTCATCAATCGGATAAAAACTGCTGATTGTATTCAGATTCACATCTCCGTCCAAATCCATTGAAAACCTTGCATCATCTTCAAGTGGGTTGATGATTTCTCCCGAACCGGTTACACTGTTCACTCCTGCCCTGGCCCTGAAATTTCGTAAAGTTGCCAGTTCGTTATTAAAGAGCAGTTCAAAGTGAATATTCTCAATCGCCTCCGGCAGGTCTGGATTTTGGATGTAGCCCTCAGATACAAGTATAGCCAAATCTATATATGGGATTGATTCTTCACTCAAAATACCTTCGATGGAACCATCGATAGAGAGGGTCCCTCTTGTTACCAAACCACTCAATACATCATCATAGTCAGATGGAGCTAAACGAAGAAGTTCACCAAAGTTTTCTGAAGCGGAAGCTATTTGCAAAGAGAGATTTGTTTGACCGCTGCTCCAGTTTGAGATTGAACCGAGCAGATTCAATGAGAGTCCCCGAATGGCCAGGGTTCCTTCTGTAACGGTGAGGATTTCCTGCTCTAAATCAAGCGTAGAGCGCTGATTCAGGCTTAAAGACAGATTATTGATATAGGAGGTTCCATCCATGTCAAAATTGAGTGATTCAAGTGTTGCGTCAACCCGGCTTTCAATAATATCTGAATAGAATAGTGACAGGTCTGCGTTCAGTCCATTTAATGACATATTCGTTGCAGTCGTGGCATCTAAATAGATCACTGATCCATCAGAAACTGTAATTCTGGGTATGGATAGGTCTATCTGTGAAGCTTCATCAGGTTCATCATCCGGAGAGATTAAAAAATCGATGTTGGTGGTAGAATCCTCATAAACCGTGTAAAAGATGTTCGGTCCATTGAGGGTGAGCCTGGATATTGATAGTTCTCTTCTCATCAATGGGATCAGTTCTATTGACAAGAGGAGATCATCGAGTGTTAGTACAGGTGCACCGGTGAGGTCTGGCACAACCAGCCCCTCCAGTTCAAGGCCAAACCTTGGAAAGGTTCGAAAGAAAGTCATCGACATCTTATCTACTTCAACCTGACTTCCGGTGGCTTCCTGAACCTGAGGCATAATGATAGATTTCAGACGTTCATCATTCAGGTAGAGGTTCAGGGAGATGAGTATTATTATAAAGACAAGAGCAACTGCGCCAGTGATTTTCAGAAACGTTTTCATATGTATCTCTTTTACTGTTATAACAGATTTAAGTTGAAAATGTTTTCAACGAAAACGAATTAGTGAAAGATAAACTAGTCAACTTTTTAAAAAAAAAGTCGATTCTTGCGAAGCATTGGAAATTATTTTTAACCGGGGCTTTGGTTTGCAGTGATCGGTTTTATCAAAAATTTAATTCAACAACGAGTTCCAGACTGCGGGGCGGAGCAAATATTGCCGGACGCTCGATGTAGTAGTAGTCCAGTAGGTTTCGAACGACCACTGTTCCGCTAAGGCCAAAAGATTGCCCCTGCTTTTCGTAAAAGAACCGCATTCTGAGATCGGTTACATATGCCGCCGGGAAAAGGTCTGCATCAGGAACAAAGAATGCAAAATCTGAATCTACCGCATCCGGCGCTGATGCAAATCTGAAATCTACTCCAGCCTCGAACCATGATAGAAGTACTGATCGTGAGGAGAACTGAACCAAGTGTTTCGATCTGTAGACGAGTGCGCGTTCCAATTCCAGATCAACGGGATCCAGAAATGTATAACCAAGATTTAGATGATGATTTTGTTCAACATCAGACAACGCAACAGAGGCTTCAAAACCTCTGATTCTGGCTCGGGTAATGTTTACAAATTGAAACGCACCTATATTTTGTATGAATGTAGGCTCAACCAGTTCCCTGTATTCATTCCAGAATCCGGTCAGATCCGCTTTCATGGTGAACCGGTTCTGAATTAAATTAAAAAAGGTTAACCCTGTTTCATAACCGGTACTTGTCTCTGGCCTGAGAGCAAGGTTCGATTCAAGAGGAAAAAAGTCGCGATTACTGAAAAAACGCTCAGCGACACTGGGGACCCTGAATCCTCTGCCAAATGAAGCACGTGCTGTCAGGTATTGATTGAACCTGTATGAGCTGCTGAATTTTGGACTGAACTGAGTAGCAGTATCCAGCGTATGTACCTGATAAGCATCGTATCTGAAACCTGCTGTTGTTGTAAAATTTTGATTCCACTCATATTCAGCTTGCAGGAAAAGAGCCCCTTCAGGTTGATTTCGAACCAGTAGAGAGTCTTCCCCAACAAAGACATCTGATCGGATGTAATTTTCATCAAATGTTAGGCCGGTCGTGATCATAAATTGATCCGTTGGATCGATATTAAACTGAATTTCTCCACCGTATCTTACTCCCACATTGTGCTTGTCTGAGGGCCTTACATTCCCCTGATTGTCGATTGGCCTGAATGCAACGCCAAAGAGACGGCCTTTCAGGATATATTCCAGCGATGAGTTAATTTTATGAGTAAAAACCGGCAACAGTGTGATTCGGTCTGACAAACCCTCGTTGGATCCGGTTGCACTTCCACTGCCAAGCTGGATTTCACCGGGCCTGAGTGGATCTGCCAGTCCATTCCAATAAAGAAATTGTTGGTTTCGATTTCTGCGAACGGAGCTGTAAAATGTCAGCCCGATCTCATCTGAGATATTATATCCGATCTTGGAATAGAGTTCGATCCCTTTGGTTTCGTTACTCTGCAGATATCCACTGTTTTGTTGCAGTTTTCCACTGAGCCAATAACCGAAACGATTTGTAACCTGATGTGATCGGCCGAACAGGATACCGGTAAATGGCCTGGGATCGGATGCTTCATCCCAGCTTGTTTTCCATTGATCAAACCGGACCGGTTGATATAAACCGCTGTAGAAACGAAAAGATGTTTCGGGGGTTGATTTGAAATCTTCAGTAATCAGGTTGATCACTCCACCGAGTGCACCGCCACCATAAAGTGCAGAACCGGGGCTCTTCAGAACCTCGATCTGTCGCGTTTGTGTAAGGGGAAGCCCATCAAAATCGAAACCTCCCTGATCCGGGCCCATCAGCGGTACTCCATCTACAAGCAGCAGTACCCGGCTTCCAACTCCGTAAGCATAACCGGATGATCCACGGATATTAACTGAGTTGCCCAATACCTGCACACCGGGCACATGTTCAAGTGCCTGGTCAAGAGAAACAACATTTCTGGAGCGCAGTTCTTCCGGAGTTATGGTATTCATACTGACAGAGACAGTCCCTATTAACTGGCTTCTTCTGGATGCAGTAACCACAAGTTCACCGGAGGTGAAGATGAGTGGTGTGAGGATGACTTCCAGATTTAGGGTTTCACTCTCACCAATTTCAACGGTACGGGTGAAAGTCTGAAATCCCACCATGGAGAATCTGATCTGCCAGGAGCCGGCGGGAAGGTCGGGCAGACGAAAATATCCTGACGGATCACTCACACTCCCCCTGTTTAAATCCGGAATTGTAATGTGAACCCCCGGAAGTGTCTCGCCGGCCTCATTCAGAACAACACCCTCTATGGTGGACTGTGCCCACCCGGAGGTGATCGCAAACAGACTTATTGTCAGACCCAAACAGAGCTTTAAAAAAACTTTATAAAGTTCTTTTCGCTGTTTCATTGCTCAGGGGGAAAGGGTGGCAGATTGTCAAAATCAACGTGGATGGAGATTACGGTTGTATCACCGGAAACGATGATAACGCCATCATTTTCGGTATAGACTCCCAGAGGTCGCCATGCGAGCAAATTATTCTCATACTGATTAGCGATGATATTGTATATATAAGCGCCGTTTGGGACATCATCGACCAGGAACTCATCTTCTTCTACATTGCGCTGCAGCGAATTACTGGTTCTCAGGCTGCTCAATTGGAGAAGTATATCTGCAACAGATGTCGGTATAAATGGAAGTGGAACGAAAAAGAGTTGAATCAGTTCATTTTCCGGTGGCCACTCTCCGGAGTAGGTAACCGTACCCATAATCACACCGGTCGGATCCGGCTCTTCAACAGGTGGTTCCAAACCCTTGTCACACCCAAACTGGATCACAATAATTGAGATCAATAAAACCGTAAAAAAGAAGCTTTTAGTTCTCTTCAACACGTCTCCATTTTTTCGGTAATATGTGCAAGAGTATTGATCAAATCAATACCCCTGTTTTTTATTGAATCATTGTTGATACAAATAAGCGTTTCAGGGCAGCTTATCAATCGCAGTGTCTATTCTGCGTATGACTGTCTCCCTGCCCAGAAGCTCCATGGATGTAAAGAGATCCGGTCCAAACCCCTGTCCCGTTACAGCAATACGAAGAGGCATCATCAATTTTCCGAATCCCACCTCCTCCTTCTGAATAATCTCTTCAAGAAGTGATTTCAGTCTATCTGCCTGAAACTCCTCAACGGAAATGGCATTTAGCCCTTCTCTGTAAAGTTTGGTCAGTGGTTTGCTGTCATCTTTCCATTTTTTGAGAGCATTTTCGTCATAAGATTCCGGATCTCGAAAGAAAAAGTTTCCCATTGTCAGAATTTCATCAATCTTACTCACTCTCTCTTT
>SKZL01000307.1 GCA_007127395.1 Balneolaceae bacterium | reverse complement strand
TATCGCATTTATGGTTAGAGATGCCAAATTTGATCAACCCATAAATCCTCTGACAGTTGCCAGGGATGGAACAGATGTTGAAGAACAGGTGGCGAGAGGAGAAAAGATGCTGAGTCATGCCGTTGTTCATGCTGCTGCGGCTGAAATTGCTGTAAATCCGGTCACACGCGTAGATATGAATATTTCAAAAGGTATCGCGCGCGCTGTCAGTGAGATGAGGATTACCAATATCATCATAGGCTGGAACGGACAGGTTTCTACAAAGAGGGCTGTATTTGGGACTATTTTGGATCAATTACTGAAAGAGACAGATGAGATGGTAATGGTCTGTAAAATTGAAAAACCGGTCAATACATTTGATCGTGTAGTTGTTGCAGTTCCGCCATACAGTGCTCTTGAAGCGGGTTTTAACTCCATGATGAGATCGGTAAAACTGCTCACGGAACAGATAGGCGGTTCTTTAGAAGTTTTAGCTACAGAAGACAGGGAATCATTTCTAAAGAAAAAGATCAATGCTGTAAAACCAGAACTTGATTATCAATGTAATACCTTGAAGCAGTGGAGTGACCTTCCTAAATGGCTCAAAGAGAACCAACAAGAGAACGATCTGTTTATTTTGGTGAGTGCCAGGGAGGGTTCTATCTCATGGAGGCCCGGATTGGATCGATTACCCAGGGTGATAGCCCAACGGAATCCGGAACTCAGTTTTATTACGATCTATTCCAATGAGAATGAAATGGCAACAGGGGCAAATGAATCTGTAAATGATCAGAAGCTGCTATCTTTTGATCATATCAAGATCAATCTGAAAGGGGATAAAATTGAGCCCATTCTTGCAGAAGTGATCAAGGATGATGATGAATTCGAAAAAATAGCTATTTCCAGAATTACCAGAAGATTGCTGGATAATTCTGCTGATTACACTCCTGAAGCCATGCCCGGAGTACTTGTATATGATGCCCATACCTCAAAAGTATCTGAACAGCTGTTATTCGTTGGAGTTGTTCCGGAGGGTGTCAAAGTTGAAAAAACATCCAGTAAGGCGTATCTCATCTACATCTTCCTGAGTCCTAAAACAACGAAAGTGGAAGACCATCTGACAGGTTTAAATCGTGTTCTGAAATGGATCAGAGCTGAAGATATTGAAAAGATAAGAGAAGCTGACAATCCCAAGGATGTTTATCAGATTCTTTTGAAAACATAAAGGTAAAAATCTGATTGGTTCTGTTTGAAGCAACTGCTGCAAATTATGATTTCATCTAATATCAAATATTGCGTAGGTTTTTACTGAATAGCATTTAGTCAATTAATTTACTTTAGCAGTATTTAATGGAAGTTTTTTCAGCGGCACCACATCACGATATATTTTTGCTCGTCCTGCAAATTGCTATTCTTCTGTTGGCAGCTAGAACGTTCGGGGAGATAGCGACCCGGCTGGGTCAGCCATCTGTTATCGGTGAAATTCTTGCCGGTATCATTTTAGGCCCGTCACTTCTGGCAGGCGTTTTTCCTGCATTTGGAGAGTTGATCATCCCTCAGACAGAGACTCAGGGCTACCTGCTGGAAGTTATGGCTCTGTTGGGTGCCATGTTTTTGCTGTTGATCACGGGTTTGGAGACTGATATACAGCTTATCAAGAGGCATGCTAAAACAGCTATCAGTGTCTCTTTTGGGGGGATATCTGTGACTTTTATCACCGGTTTCTTCCTTGGCCAGTACCTTCCGGATTTTTTGTTGGCAGATCCCGACGAAAGGCTCGTTTTTTCTCTGTTTGTGGCAACAGCTATGGCTATTTCTGCCATCCCTGTGATCGCAAAAGTGTTAATGGATATGAATTTGATGCGCAGGGATATTGGCCAAACAATCCTTGCCGCCGGGATGAGTGATGATACAATAGGCTGGATTCTGCTGTCTGTTGTGGCCGGTATTGCGGCCGGGGAGGCTGTTACAACCGGAACTGTTTTGACAACAGTTGGGAGTGTTCTCGCTTTTCTGGTGATAAGTTTTACCCTTGGTAGATGGCTGGTTCGTAAACTGCTTACTTATGTGCAGGATGAGGTGGTCAGCGGCGACAGGTTACTTTCCCTGGTAATCATTTTGACCTTTTTATGGGGTGCGATCACACAGCTGCTGAATCTTGAAGCTATACTGGGAGCTTTCATCATGGGGATCCTGTTTGGAATGATGCCTCGGCTGCCTGAGGAGGTTATCAATAAACTGGAGAGTATTGCACTGGGAATATTTGCGCCGATTTTCTTTGCGGTTGCAGGTTTAAAAGTGAATATCTTAAACCTCTTTGATCCCACTTTGATCGTGATTACTCTTGTGGTTATTGCAATTGCAACATTGGGTAAAGTTGTTGGGACATATACAGGCGCCAGATTAGTTGGGAAAAAAGATCACTGGACAGCACTCAGCTTTGGTGCCGGGCTTAATGCCAGAGGTGCAATGGAGATCATCATTGCGACAATCGGATTGAGGTTAGGAATCTTGTCACAGGATATGTTCTCTATTATTGTTGTGATGGCTATAGCAACGTCACTAATGGCCCCATTTGCTTTAAGAGCAGTGTTGAAAAGAGTAACCATCGGTGAGGAGGAGAAATTACGCCTTGAAAAAGAGGAGCTGGAGGCCGGTAGTATGGTTGCTGATATTCACAGGATACTATTGCCTGTGAGAACAAGGGAATCCAGTTCCACCGAACAACAGAATATTCAGTCAACGGAAGCACAGCTTTTAGATTTGATAGGTCAGGACACAGATATTTCACTGACTCTGTTTACGGTTACAAGCAATGAGAATAAAACTCAATGTGAGCGCTATCTGAGTGAGTTGTCTAACTATTTTACTCTACATGAAGTTGTGATCAAAGTTGTTGTAAGCAAAGATTCAGGTAATGCAATTATTGAAGAGTCCAAAAAGGATTATGATCTGATCGTTTTAGGGGCTACCGAGAAACAGGAAGACAAGAAACATCTATTTAGCCCTGTTGTAGATTATATCACCAGGCTTGCACCTTGTCCGACACTCATCGTGCAGGCCGGTGCTATTCCGAAAAACTGGGAGCCTCAACGTATACTGATTCCAACAAATGGAAGTACTGCTGCCAGAAATGCAGCTGAACTGGGATTCTTTATTGCCAAATCGGACAAAAATAAAGAGGTACTTGTACTAAACGTGATGATGGATGATTTACGGCCTGTTCAAAATATTAAAGAGAGTACCATTGAAAACAGGAATCAGTTTGCTAATGATTCTGTTAATGAGCTGAAAAGGCTCGGTAAGGCTTTCGGGGTTCAAACCGAAGCGATGGTGGAAAAAGGTGAAAGCCCGGAAGCTAAAATACATCAGGTTGCCACTGAAAATGATATAGACCTGATTATCGTCGGTACTAACATCAGGCCGGGAACCAATCGGCTTTATCTGGGACAAAGAGTAGAGAATATTCTGGAGTCCTCTCCTTGCCCGGTATTGGTTTTCAATACCTGATCATGATCACTGTAATGCGATCAGTTTCTGAATAATTTCAGCTGTAGTCAGGCTGGTCTCCTCACTGGCTTTCATATTGCGGAAGGTGAATTTTCCCTCCTGAAGTTCATTCTCTCCCACGATGATGGCATAACGTGCATTTTCACGGTTAGCATCTTTCATCTGTGCTTTCATGGAGCGGCCCAGGTAGTCCATAGTCGCTGAAAAACCCTTCTCCCTGATTTTTGGAAGCTGAGAAAGGCCCCATTTTCTGGCTGCATCACCCAGGGTAACGATATAAATGTCGACCGACTTCTCTTCTCCCAGGGGTATGCCCAGTTCATCACAAGCGATGAGCAGTCGCTCCATTCCGGCAGCGAAACCCACTGCAGGTGTTGGCTGTCCTCCAATCTCCTCAATGAGAAGGTCATAGCGCCCGCCGCCGGCCAGCGCATCCTGTGCACCCAAATCCGGGCTAATCAGCTCAAAAGCCGTTTGTGTGTAGTAATCCATGCCACGAACCAGATAGGGATCCTCCTCAAAAGAGATTCCAAGATCTGTTAAATACTCTTTCACTTTTGCATAGTGTTTGATGGATTCCTCATTCAGATAGTCTGTGATCAGTGGAG
>SKZL01000140.1 GCA_007127395.1 Balneolaceae bacterium | reverse complement strand
TGCTGCTTGCACCCATGGAGGATGTAACGGACTCCCCTTTTCGGCAGATCTGCAGACGAAAAGGAGCGGATATCGTATATACTGAATTCATCAGTTCTGAGGCAATTATCAGAGATGCAGATATTGCCCTGCACAAAATGAATTTTGAAGAGATGGAACGCCCTTTTGGCATTCAGATCTTTGGCGGTCGCGAAGAGGCAATGGAGGGAGCTACCAAAGTGGCTGTTGCCAATAGACCGGACATCGTGGATATCAATTTTGGCTGTCCCGTCTATAAGATCGTTAAAAAAGGAGCCGGGTCTGCATGCCTGAAAGATATCGGCATGATGGAACGAATGACCGGCACTGTAGTGGATGCTGCCGGTTCTCTTCCCGTTACCGTAAAGACCAGGCTTGGATGGGATGATGACACTATCCGTATTCAGGAAGTTGCCCTTATGCTGCAAAGTATCGGTGTGAAAATGCTAACAGTCCATGCCCGCACACGTGCTCAAAAATATAAAGGGGATGCACGATGGGAGTGGCTAAAAAAATTGAAGTGTACTCCGGGGCTGGAAATACCTGTCATTGGAAATGGTGATGCCAACACACCTCAACTCGTCAAAAGGATGTTTAGCGAGACCGGTGTTGATGGTGTAATGATTGGCCGTGGTGCTATCGGCAACCCCTGGATATTTGAACAAACTCGTCACTATCTGGAGACAGGAGAGCTTTTGCCTGAACCGACACTGCAACAGCGACTTGAACTTTGTGCTGAACAGCTGCGGTTATCGGTTGCACATCATGGGGAACGATACGGCGTCATTATCATGAAAAAACATTATGGCCAATATCTGAAAGGGATTCGCAATGGGAAAAAACTGCGTGCCGCTATCATGGAAGAGAATGAGATGGCCCCGATTTTGGAGCTGCTGCTAAATTTCAGGGAAGAAGAGGTTTTTGTATCGGTTTAGGTTAGAGAGAAGGCAGAAGGCCCCGAGGTATCGGGACTGCGAACAGCACGCAGCAGAGGGCAGAAGAATTAATGATTGGGTCATCCTTATTGAGATTATGATCTCAATACTTATGAGAACATTAATATCTGTGGATTTTTCAGAACTCATTGGTTTTGCTCATCTTTTGCACCCCGACGATTGACGGGGCTCCGAGCGTAGCGAACAACACGTAAGTGAAATCCTGATCCCGATCCTGAAATTGGTCGGGACGGAACAGGATGACAATTTATAGAGAAATTACTCAACCAAAAACACACTTCACAGATCAATAATCGACATTCAAGACTGCTCCGATCCTTCGGAGAGTTCTGAGTTCAAATTTTCTCAACCCCCATATATGGAACCAGTACATCAGGCACGATCAAATCTCCAGATTCCGTTTGATAGGTTTCAAGTATAGATGCAACAACGCGCGGAAGTGCAAGCCCTGATCCGTTCAGTGTATGCATGATTTCAGTTTTACCTTTCTCATTTCTAAACCGAATCTGCATTCTGCGTGCCTGAAAAGATCCGAAATTTGAGCATGAACTCACCTCAAGCCACCGTTTTTGTCCCGGACTCCAGACCTCAAGATCATACTTTTTGATCTGTGTGAATCCCATGTCACCGGTACACATCAACAGAGTACGGAATGGTAGTTTTAGTTTTTGAAGTAGCGATTCGGCATACTCTCGCAGACTCTCCAGTTCTTTGTCTGACTCATCCGGGTGGACAAATTTTACCAGTTCAACTTTATCAAACTGATGCAGCCGGTTCAAACCGCGTACATCTGCGCCATAACTTCCGGCTTCCCGCCTCCAGCAAGGAGTATAGGCAGTGTAATAAACCGGCAGATCCTTCATCTCAAATATTTCATCTCGATGAAAGTTGGTAACCGGAACTTCAGCTGTAGGTATCGCAAAAAATCCATCCCTTGGCACAGTATACATCATATCCTCCTTGTCCGGAATCTGTCCGGTACCGCGAGCAGAATCTTCATTCACAAAGTAGGGTGCCTGAATTTCAGTATAACCGTGATCGGTTGCTTCATTAAGGAAAAAGTTGATTAATGCGCGCTGTAATCGGGCCATTTTTCCTACATAAAAAGGAAAACCGGCACCGGCCACTTTCGAACCGCGTTCAAAATCGAGCCATCTCTTTTCAGCGGCAAATTCCCAGTGCGGCAACCTCCACTCCTCATCATTAGGCTCACCCCATGTAGAAATAACCTCATTATCCTCTTCCGTATGCCCTACAGGTACCGATTGATCCGGAACGTTAGGTATCTGATACAAAAGATCATCCCGCTCCTTTTGAATCGTCTCCAGCTTTTGTTCCAGTTCTTTGACCTTCTCTTTGGTCTGCCCGGTTTCATTGATAATCTGTTGAGCCTCCTCCTTTTTACCCTGCCCCATCAGTTTACCAATCTCTTTTGCCCTGCTGTTGCTCTCGGCACGAAGATTCCCGATTTCAGTTACAAGCTTGCGCCACTCTTCATCTTTTTCAATGACCAAATCCACTGCATCGGCTGTTTTTTCACCCTTATTGATCATCCCCTGTTTAACCACCTCACGATGATCCCGAATGAAATTGATATCAAGCATACAATTCTAAATCTTTTTTATGTTATTCTGAACTCTCAAAGATACAATGAGTATCAAAGTGTTTGAAATTTATTTCTCAACAACACCTTTAAATCGTTTGGTAGATTTCGTCTAAATTTCTTGGAGCAGATTGTTTTCCTAATTAATTAAGGCTATTTTGTCTGATATTTAGAAATCTAAGGAATTCAGTGAATATTATGGCACATCAACTTGACGAAACTGACATTAAAATCTTAAATCATCTTCAGGAAAATGGTCGTGCACAGAGAAACACGATTGCTGAAATCGTACATCTGTCTGTGCCGTCGGTTTCAGAGAGGATGAGAAAGCTGGAAGAGAAAGGGCTTATTTCAAATTATCATGCCGTTCTGGATGCAAGGAAGTTTAATTTTGACATCACAGCATTTATCTTTGTAGAAGTTGACAGTTCTGAGCGCTATCCTGAGTTTGTGGAGCGTGTATCCAACCATCCTGAAGTTTTGGAATGCCATTCAATAACCGGTGACGGTTCACACATTCTGAAACTGAGAACTAAAAACACAGAGACTTTGGAAAAATTTCTGTCACTGGTTCAAACCTGGGACGGTGTTACCCGTACAAGATCCAATATTGTTCTGTCAACATTCAAAGAGACCCGAAAGCTTGCCATCGAACGAACGATTGAAATCAAAAAATAATAAACTGCCACATTGCAGCTTCTGACATTACTGTTACTTTTTTGGTCTTTTCAGGCAACTTCCGATATTAGCCCGGATCAGGGAGAAGAATCAGAGGTTGTTAACAGAATCGCACTCAGTTTTTCAGGCGAAACGCCTGCCAATATCACGGATGAACTCCTTCAGATAGCACGAATGATCGGAATCAATCTGCTTGAAACTGACCGGCCCGATGAGTTGAGTCAATTTGACACTGATTCATTTCTCTTTCTACTGTCGATTGATCAAAAATATATGACTCCGGGTAAAATTGGAACTGGTTGGAGAGAAATCGCTGCTGATGCTATAGAATTCTACAAACTTAGTGAATCATTATTTCCGGGCAGGGTTGTGGCGATCAATCTCTTTCAATATCCGGATGATAGATCTGAACGTTTTTTCGAATATTCTTCACTGATTTCTGATACGTTGAAAAGCGTAACAGATCTCCCTCTTTATTACCAAACTATTCCTGAATCTACATCGGTGGTCTATTTACCCTACAGTTTTAAGTCATTCACCTACAGTGATCAACTCCCGCAGTTGAGCACTTCTGGAAATGTTATCCATTTCAAACCATCAGGTCAACTGGACGAATCCCTGCTTTCACTGGAGACTATTTTTGCTGCACTGAATGGAACTTCTGAACCGGTGATCATTATACCTGCAGCCTGGTTTTATCAATTATTGGAAAAATATCCGGATATGTCTCTGATATTTACATCCTATATCGGTGGGGAACTTATGCCGATCCCTCTGCCTGATCTCCCGGCACCTGCACCCAATCTGAATCTACCGGTTTTTCTTTTGCTCTCCATCTGGGCAGGATTCTTGGTT
>SKZL01000145.1 GCA_007127395.1 Balneolaceae bacterium | reverse complement strand
TCATCCGAATAATATGCTTTTACCCGGTCTCTGAGGTTAAACCCACTGCTCATTACTTCACCATACGCACCGGTACTTCGAATTGCCACCAGGTCACCCCGGCTCAACTCGGGCAGTTGATATCCGCGCCTGAAAGTATCAGATGATTCGCAGATCGGCCCGACCACATCGTACTTTTTCATCGGTTTTTGACTGGTAAGTGCATCAATCCTGTGATCTGCTTGATAGAGTGCGGGCCGTATCAGTTCCGTCATGCCTGCATCAATGATGGCAAAATCTGTTGAAGTTCCCTCTTTTATGAAGAGAACCTTTGAAATCAGGCTGCCGCACTGTCCCACGATACTCCTGCCAAGTTCAAAATGAACCTTCTGATTCTTTCTGATCTCCAGTTTGCGATCAAAAAGGTCAAAAAAGGGTTTGAAATCGGGTATTTCGTTTTTATCGGGGTTCTCATAATCGATACCATAACCGCCACCCAGATTCAGATGTTGCAGTGGGTATCCCTTCGATTCAAAAAGATTCTGCAGCTCATTAGCACGATCTGCAAGCTGATCAAAAGGGGTGAGATCCGAGATCTGAGAACCGATATGAAAATGGATTCCTATCAGTTTGATTGAGCTCAGTTTAGGCAGCAGTTCAAACAGGTCGGGAAGTTTATCTGCAGAGATACCAAATTTATTCTCATTCAGGCCGGTTGTGATGTATTTGTGAGTATTGGCTTCAACGTTCGGATTCAGCCGTACCGCAACAGGTGCAACCTTCCCACGCTTTGAGGCGAGTTCATTAACCACTTTTAGTTCAGGCAGGGACTCACAATTAAAAGAGTAGATGTCGTGATCCAATGCGGTTTCTATCTCTCTGTCTGTCTTGCCAACACCTGCAAAAGCGATCTGATCCGGAGTGAAACCGGCCTCTGTTGCCCGTTCAATCTCTCTGCCGCTCACACAATCGATACCCAATCCTGCATTTCGTATTCTCTCAAGGATTTCAAAATTGAAATTGGCTTTAATGGCAAAATGGATATGGAAACCCCTGGACAATCCATGCTCTTTTAAATCTGCTAAAGTGCGATTCAAAAGGTCCATGTCATAATAGTAAAACGGTGTTTCCAGGTTCCTGAATTTGTTTATCAGATTGTTGTTGAACATTCTTATCGGGTTGAATAAATCGTGTATTTGAAATCAGAACAGGGAATATAGGGTCATTCCAATTATTATGATACCGTAGATGTTGAAGGAAGTACGTTTATACAGGTACGGATTAAATGACTGTAATTGGTTGAAACTTTTCCTGATTTCAAGTGGTTTTTCGCGGATCTGATCTTCAAAAATGTTGAACCGCTGTTAACTGAATGATCGATTTTCTCAAAAAAAGTGTGTAATGAAGATCATGATTTGAGATATTACACGTTAATCCAACATGTGTAAAGTTTATCTGACTAACTAACATGCAGGAAAAACATTTCATACATCCGGTTTTTATCATCATGCTCATTTTTTCCCTTCAAGTGGCCGGGGGGTGCCAAACCACCGACCGTGCGCTGCAGGAAGAGCGAGATCGTGGTTATTACCAAAATCAGGCGTTATCGCTGGATGTACGTGAACAAATCAGAGAGAGTTTTCGGGCGGTCAAAAGAATTCAAAGCAGCGTCATTTACAAGACGTATCAGATGGAGAGGATCAACGGGGAACTGCCGACAGTTGAAGATATTCAAGGTGTTGATCTGGAAGAAATCGCCGGTGATGTAACAATAGATACACATTCCAGTGCCGGCACTGCAGTTGTGATTTCTGTTGAAAACAGAAATGCACTTCTGATAACAGCTTCCCATGTGGTATCCTATCCGGATACAGTTTATCATTTTTCCAGGGGAACTGAAGCAGGGCTTGAAAATCAACTTGTAGCGGTATCAGTAACCCAATCAAGAAACCAGTATGTTGTGACTGATTCAGGTGTTGAAGTCATTGAGATTCTTGCCAACGACAACAGAAGGGATCTGGCTCTGCTTCGAACAGTATCGGATATTTCAGATAGAGATTTGAGAGTACTAAATATACCCATGGGGAACCCTGGAAGGTTGGATTGGACGGATGTTGTATATGCCGTTGGATATCCTCGTGGCGTGCAGATGGTGGCACGCGGTATAGCCAGTAAAAGTCGGCACCCGACCAGGAGGATCACTATGGATCTGTCGATTAACCGTGGTTTCAGTGGTGGGCCGGTGTTTGCTGTTCGAAATGACGGTTCCGGCCTGGAGTGGGTTGGGAATATCACATCTGCCATGGGTGAAAGGGAGGTCTATCTGACTCCTGAGTCGCTTTATAATGGGGAGTACAGCTCTGATTTACCGTATGAAGGTGCACTTTATGTACAATCAACTCCACGCATCTATTACGGAATCACACACGCAGTAGATGTAAATGAGGCAACACAATTTATCCGTGAAAATCACTTTGTTCTATTGGAAAATGGTTTTTCGCGCGCAGTCTTCACATATTAAGAATGATCCGCGAATGTGCCCACAGTATCTATAAAGCCAAGATAAGGAGCGGTATTCTGAAGCCTTTTCACTATTTTGTGCTTTCTTTTTAGCGATGCCGGAAACATTAAATCTGCAATCAATGGATCGTGTAGTAAATTGAATCTGCAGGATTAATCTGTTAGAGGGTTACAAAAGGCCGAACTATTTTCAGGCAGATGGTATTATTAAGTCATCTTCCAATTATTTAAGTCCATTTATGAACAATAGATTTCAGATTCAGATACCATTTGAGGATCCGGTACTCATCTTCGCTTTGGTGATGCTAATAATCTTGCTGGCACCCATTGTGTTCAAGAAGTTGAGAATACCGGGATTGGTAGGTTTGATTTTATCCGGAACCGTTGTGGGTCCGGGGCTCTTGGGATTGTTAGAGAGAGATTTTACGATTGAGCTGCTTGGGACAGTTGGACTTCTCTATCTGATGTTTATGGCTGGGCTTTCTATCGATCTGAATCGGTTTGAAAAGTTGAGAGCAAAAAGTTTGGGTTTCGGATCAATATCATTTCTGTTACCTCAGTTAAGTGCAGTTTATGTCGGGACTCAATTTTTGGACTACTCTTTGGCAACATCACTTCTGCTTGGGTCCATCGTGGGCTCACATACACTTTTAGCCTATCCAATTGCAGAGAGACTGGGGATTACCAAAAATACCGGTGTGACTATGTCGTTGGGAGGGACGCTTGTGACGGATACACTCTCATTGGGGGTTTTGGCTGTGGTAGCAGGTTCTGTTGGAGATAATATTGGAACGGGTTATTGGGTAGGTTTTGGTACTTCCGTTCTGATATTTGTAGCGGCTGCACTATTCATTTTGCCCCGGTTGGGGGCCTGGTTTTTTCGAAATATTCGCTATGAAAACAATATCGATTTTGTCTTTATGGTGGCAGTGCTGTTCACGACTGCTTTTTTTGCAGAGTTAGCAGGCCTTGCCCCCATCATCGGGGCTTTTATGGCAGGTTTATTGCTAAACCGTCTGGTCCCGGCCAAAAGCACATTGATGAGTCGTATACAATTTGTCGGTAATGCCCTTTTTATCCCATTTTTCCTGATATCGGTTGGTATGCTGGTGGATGTAAAGGTACTTGGCAGTCTGGATGTATGGGTAAAAGCAGTAGTTTTCAGTGCTTTGGTGTTCTTTGGTAAAGGGCTAGCTTCTATTGCTGTAAAATTCCTGTTCAAATTTTCAAAAGAGGAAGGGTTTGTAATTTACGGCCTGACCACCCCCCAGTCGGCAGCCACTCTTGCGGTTACATTGGTAGGTTTTGAGCTTGGTTTTTTTGATACAACTGCTGTGAATGCTGTTGTTATCATGATTTTGATAACATGCCTGGTTGGTCCATGGCTGGTTGAAAAATATGGGAGGGAAGTAGCAATACAGGACGAAGAGAAGCCATATGAACCTTCCGATGCTCCACAGCGGATATTGGTGCCACTTGCAAATCCGGAAACATCCGATGCGTTGATGGGTATCGCATTTATGGTTAGAGATGCCAAATTTGATCAACCCATAAATCCTCTGACAGTTGCCAGGGATGGAACAGATGTTGAAGAACAGGTGGCGAGAGGAGAAAAGATGCTGAGTCATGCC
>SKZL01000121.1 GCA_007127395.1 Balneolaceae bacterium | reverse complement strand
TTTTAACCATATTGAGAGCTAGGTCGGTCAGATCCCGGATCATAGACTCAACATCGCGTCCTACATAACCTACTTCAGTAAATTTTGAGGCTTCAACTTTGATAAATGGTGCTCCTGATAATTTAGCGAGCCGTCTCGCAATTTCAGTTTTACCTACACCGGTTGGTCCGATCATTAGGATATTGTTTGGAATAATCTCATCCCTGATTTCAGGGTCAGATTTCAATCTTCTCCAGCGGTTCCGTAATGCAATTGCAACGGATCTTTTAGCCTCTTTTTGGCCAATAATATATTTATCCAACTCTGCAACAATCTGACGAGGTGTCAGGTTTTGCTCTTTCAATAAATTCATTCTTTTACTCTATTTCTAAAATCGTAATGTTGTGATTCGTGTAGATGCAGATATCAGCGGCAATATGCAGTGATTTTTCAACAATCTCTTTTGCCGATAAATTCGGTGCATTTTTCTGCAAAGCCCTGGCTGCTGAGAGTGCATAAGCACCGCCACTGCCAATGGCCAGTATCTGGTCATCCGGCTCTATAACATCTCCCTGGCCTGAAATGAGCAGAGAAGTATCCTGATCCATGACTACAAGCAGAGCTTCCAGTTTTTGCAGAAATTTATCCTTTCTCCACTCTTTGGCTAACTCTACAGCTGCCCTTTGCAGATTACCGTTGTATGCATTCAATTTCTCTTCAAACTTTTCGAAAAGCGTGAATGCATCTGCTGTTGACCCTGCAAAGCCTGCAAGAACCTTACCATCATTTAATTTCCTGACTTTATTTACGGTCGCTTTCATGACCGTTTTGTCGAGAGTTGCCTGGCCATCACTTCCAAGTGCAGCTTTTCCATTATGCGTAATGCCGACAACCGTAGTTGCGTGTAGATTTTTCAAATTCTCCATTTCAAATGAATCGTAACAAATTTGTTTAATTGACAGGTGTAAATATTCGACGTTCAGTTTATTAACTAATCCTGACTCTGTGGCCTTGCCGGTCTTTTGGGGCGGCTTGATTTTTTACTGACAGATGGATCATCCTTAGAATAGTAATCGAGAGTGCCATTATCCTGCTTACTAATCTCAATATCACTCAATTGTTCCTGATACGCTGTCAATATTTCATCCAATGGCTGTCCCTGTAGAACAACATCAGTAATTTCAAGTTCTGAGCCGGATAGTGTAGCTTTAAATTCGTTCAGAGAGATCGTTTCATCCGCAATGAATGAAATTCTGACTTTGTATTTCAACATCCATTTACAACTCTGACTGAAAAATCCTTTACTTAAATATGATTTCAGATATGGGTTCACGTAGATGTCAACAGCTCTGTAATCGGTACTAAACTTGAATTTACTGATCCAGCTTTCAACATCTGTGACTATGGTATCCTGGCTTACAACCGTTCCGGTTCCTCCGCACATCGGACAAACTTTGGATACGGAGTTGACCACACTTGGCCTGATTCTCTGCCGCGTGATCTGAATGAGCCCAAAATCACTCATGCCGATAACATTTGTCTTGGCCTGATCCTTTTTAAACTCTTTTCGAAGTTCATCATAGATCTTTTTACGATTCTTGTTATCTCGTAAATCAATAAAATCTACGACAATGATGCCTCCGATATCCCGCAGCCTGAGCTGTTTTGCAATTTCTCTGGCAGCTTCAAGATTTGTTTTCAGTGAATTATCTTCTTGTTTCTCCTTGGCTGCATAGGGGCCTGAGTTAACATCGACAACATACATCGCTTCGGTCTGTTCAAAGATGAGATAACCTCCGGAGGGCATTCTCACTCTGGGGCTGAATATTGAGTTCACATCCTGGCCAATGTTCACATGATCAAATATATGATCCTTTCCTTTGTAGAGTTGGACAGATGGGAGCATCTTGGGAGCAATCTGAGAGACATAGCTTTTGATAGATTTGTAGAGCTGATAATCATCAATAAGAACTCTGTCATAATGTTTTGCAAACAGATCACGGATCAGGCTTTCTGTGATATCGAGATCTTTGTAAAGCAGAGAAGGGGGTTTGGCTGTCTCCAGTTTATTGAGAATGCGTTCCCATTTTTTCAGGACAGTTCTCATGTCATCCTCTATTGACTCCTTATCCTGGCCTTGTGCAACCGTACGTACGATCACACCAAAACCTTCGGGCAACATACTTCCAACAGTGCTTTTTAAACGTCTTCTCTCTTTATTGTTGTTAATTTTTTTTGAGATTGCGATATACTCGCCCATTGGAATCAAGACCAAAAACCTTCCTGCAATGGTAATATCTGTAGAGACTCTGGGGCCCTTGGAACCGATCGGTTCCTTAACAACCTGAACCAATAGATTCTGATTGGTTTTTAACATTTTACCCGCCAGAATCTGCTTCTCGTTATTGGAAAGCTTATTGAACTTCTTGAGCTCCTCTTTAGCGGAATTGGGGACACTGTTTTCCCCATTAAGCATCATGATGTAGGAGCCCAAATGGTCGCCAGCGTCAGAGAAATGCAAAAAAGCGTCTTTCTCCATGCCAACATCAATGAAGCCGGCACGAATACCGCTCATTACTTTATGAACTCTTGCAAGATAAATATCGCCAACTGTACGTTGGTTTTCTTCAGACTCGATGAATAATTGTGCCAATTCGCCATTCTCCAGAAGGGCAACCCGAGTCTGTTTGCCGGAGGAGTGAATAATAATTTGATTCTTCATGTAAAAAATGAAATTTCATAAGCAATTCGCGAGCTTTTTTATTCAGATAATTCAAAAGCTGATCCATACGGTACGACAAACTAACTTCCAATATAAAAGAGTGGCCGTTCGATGTAGCGCGAGTTGCAGGTATGTTAGAATTCTTGTTTGAAAAAGATTTGATATTGATTGTGTGCAGACTTCTATTCTTAACCGGTTCATTTTTCCGGTGAGTATAGAGAAAAACTCGAAGGGGCGTTGGTAAAAGTGCAATAATAAATTTAAATATTTCGAATAATTTTTCTTCCAGAATCATGATAATTGTCTGTTTCACACAATATGTACCGATTAATCAATATACCACAATCTAATCAAATAATTAAATAGAGAGTTGTCGTTGTTATTGAATAAATTCAATTGGCTATGAATGTTGGTCAGGCAAAGTTTTTTTATTCAGAACCCCTGATAATATTGGCGCCAACGCGGTTTAGCTTCTTCTCAAGTTGTTCATAGCCTCGATCCAGATGGTATACTCGAAGAATTTCAGATTCACCGTGAGCTGCCATTGCAGCAAGAACCAGGCTTACGCTGGCTCTTAGGTCTGTACTCATCACTGAAGTGCCCTGCAGTTTAGTTTTTCCAACCACTGTTACACTGTTTTTTTCAACTTTAAGTTTTGCTCCCAAACGGTTGAGTTCAGGAACGTAACTAAACCTGTCGAAATAGATTGTGTCAGTAATCCGGCTGATTCCGTCGGCCTGTGTCATTAAAGTTGCCCACTGTGCCTGAAGATCAGTTGGAAAACCGGGATAGATTTTTGTAGTAATTGATACAGGATTGATCTTCTTGCCTGATTGAATATGAATTTTATCATCCTCAACCTCATAGTGGAGATCCAGTTTTCGGAATGATTTTGGAAATTCACCAAGATCCTGAGGCTTACAACCGGTGAGGGTGACATCAGAATCGGGATGCATAGCGGCAGCAATCATAAAAGTACCGGTTTCGATTCGATCCGGGTCATTGGAAAATTCTACACCGGAAAGATTCTCAACCCTTCGGATTGTAAGAGTACTGCTGCCAACCCCGTCGATATCTGCACCCATTTTTTGGAGCATCCTACATAGTAATACAACATCCGGCTCACGGGCGGCATTGTGGATGATGAACTTTTTTGCCCGTTTAACAGCTCCTAGTAGCAGATTAATCGTGGCACCCACACTACTTGGGTTTAGTGTGAATTCACCTCCCTCAACAACCTCATTTTTTATGGATCCTAATACATATCCTTGATCCAGTTTTATGTCGATTCCCATACTTTCAAACCCCTTCAAGTGAAGATCCACAGGTCGAGGTCCCCAGGCACAGCCACCAGGAAGGGATACTTTTGCACTGCCAGCACGTCCAATTAATGCACCCATCATATAAAAAGAGGCCCGCATCTTTCTGACAAGCTCATAGGGAGACTCAAAAGTATGAATATTG
>SKZL01000087.1 GCA_007127395.1 Balneolaceae bacterium | reverse complement strand
ACAGTGTTCCTGGTAGAATTAGACAGAGGTGCTTCTACAGATATTGATGGTAGATATTCCTTCGCAAATTTAGCTCCAGGCACATATACAGTGCAGGTTACATTTGTCGGATATTCCAGATACCAGGAAACTGTGGAAGTAGGCACACAAACAGTAACATTGAATGC
Source organism: Balneolaceae bacterium (assembly GCA_007127395.1). Classification (GTDB taxonomy): domain Bacteria; phylum Bacteroidota; class Rhodothermia; order Balneolales; family Balneolaceae; genus Rhodohalobacter. The sequence continues at coordinate 4,001 of SKZL01000087.1, read as the reverse complement.
AGCACTTCGATCCGACCTTTTCGGTCTGGAAGAGATCGTTGTTACAGGTGTGTTGGGCGATACAGAGCTCAAGCGTACTCCATTCACAGTTGCAAGAATATCATCACGTGAACTTGAACTTGTTCCAAGTGTAACTCCGGAGAGTGCACTAAGAGGAAAAGTTGCCGGTGTAAACATCGTACAGGGTAGTGGTCAGCCGGGTACAGCTCCATCCATTAATTTACGTGGTGTTACAACTATTACAGGTAACAACTCACCACTATATATTGTTGACGGTGTAATCCTCTCTTCAAGTACTGTTGATGTTGAGTCACTCGACATCGAGAGTATTGAGGTTGTAAAAGGTGCAGCAGCAGCATCACTTTATGGTTCTCGTGCAGCAAACGGTGTTATTAACATCCGAACCAAAAGAGGTGCTAACATATCTGAAGGTTCAACCCGAATCACTGTCAGAAATGAGTTTGGTACCAGTTCACTCGAAAATGAGATCAACACAAACCGATCTCACGCATTTGAGTTAAGTGGAGATCCAAATGCACCATGGCTTGATTCAAACGGTAATCCTACTGCTAATCCAATCAACAGGGTGATCTATGATGCAACCAATGTTGCCATTTCAGATCGTAATTATCCGGGAGAGACCTACAACAATTTTGATAGGTTCTTTAAGCCCGGCAATTACATGACCAATTATATTTCTGTTGCACAAAGAACAGGAAGTACGAACTATCAACTCTCTTTTACCAACTCGCAACAGGATGGTGTTCTAGAAAATCTTGACGGGTACAATAGACAGAATGTCAGATTGAACCTTGATAGCCGTCCATTGAGTAATTTGTCACTTTCTGCAAGTGCCTACTATGCTCAATCAGAAAGAGATCAGATTCCAACCGGTCCCGGTTCTCCATTTTTCGGTCTTGCATTTACAGCGCCTGATATTGATCTGGATGCTAGAGACACAAATGGGCGATTTCTGATTCAGCCAAATGTTGCAAGTATTGAAGAGAATCCATTGTATGAAGTTGCTTACAATGATCGGAAAGATTTCAGAAACCGAGTTTTAGGCAGTTTTGAAGCGAGGTTCTCTCCATTTGAGTTTCTTGATGTCGCTGGTGATTTCAGCTATGACAGATCTGATCGTAGTTTTACACGCATCTGGCCTACATGGTGGGAATCAATTGATCAAAATTTCTACGAAGGCGGAGGTATGACCATCACAAACCAATTCCAGGAAGCAATGAACTTCAGTTTGAATGCAACATTGCTACAAAATTTTGGTAATCTGGCTACAAGAACCCAGCTACGAATGCTACAGGAAAAAGAAGATTTCCAAAATCACTTTTCTCAAGGTCGTAACTTTGCAGTAGCGGATGTTCCAAGATTGGATGTGACTGATCCTGACAGAAGATCGATCTCGAGCCAGGTCACAGCTATTCGATCTGAGGGCTTCTATGCCATCACCAATCTTGATTATGATGGTAAATACATTTTTGATGCATTGATCAGACGTGACGGTAGTTCACTCTTTGGTGCAGATGAAAGATGGCAAACATACTATCGCTTGAGCGGTGCCTACCGTATAGCTGAAGAAGATTGGTGGACCATCGATGCGATTGATGAGTTCAAGATCCGTGCTTCATTGGGTACAGCCGGTGGGCGACCTGGATTCTTTGCACAGTATGAAACATGGTCAGTATCTGCAGGTTCTGTAAGCAAGGCTGTATTGGGTAACCGAGAGCTAAAACCTGAGTTTGCACGAGAGTTAGAACTTGGAGTTGAAGTTGGTCTTTATGACAGATTTTTGATCGATTTAACTTATGCAAAGACAAAAACTGAAGATCAGATTCTTCTGTTGCCACTGGTCAGCTACTTTGGATTTAGCAGCCAATGGTCGAATGCAGGAACTATTGAGGCAAATACAATCGAAGCCAGTTTGCGAGCATTTGCAATACAGCGACGTGATATGAGTCTTTCATTTAATCTGTTATTCGATAGATCCATATCTGAAATTACTGAGTTCAACAGGCCTGCACAAAGAACCGGACCTGGAACACAAGGCAGTGATGTTTTCTTCAGACGCGCGGGTGAGAGAGTTGGAACTTTCTATGGATTCAAATACTCCACAAGTGAAAGTACACTGAGAGGAAACTGGCAACAGTACAGTGGTTACTTTGCCAAAGATACCAACGGCTACATGGTACCTGTTGGACAAGGAGGATCAACAGCAAGTGGCCAGTGGGGCACAACGGTTGAACTTCCTGACGGTACAGTGCTGCCATGGGGTATGCCGGTTCGTTTTGTAGAAGACGATGGTGAAAGTTTTGTAAAGCTGGGTAATGCATTGCCTGATTTCAGCATGTCTTTCAGCACCAACTTCAGATATAAAAATCTAACCTTCTTTGCTCTGTTTGACAGCCAGATTGGCGGTGAGATCTACAATCAAACCAGACAGTGGGCATACAGAGATAATATGCACTTTGATCAGGATCAAGCTGGTGCAGCTGAGCCAAAGCCAATCGCATATTTTGAGACTCTTTATTCACAAAATCAGTCCAGCTCCGCATTTGTTGAGGATGGATCGTATGTGAAGCTTAGAGAACTGGCTTTGAGGTATCAATTTGACTTCCAGCAGTTACAGCCAATTTTTGGAAACGCACTCAATCGTGTGACACTCAGCCTGATAGGTAGGAACCTAATCACATGGACCAACTACTCAGGATTTGATCCTGAAGTGGGAGCAGGCAGTGATGCAACGGTTCTGCGATTTGATGCGTTTAACTATCCAAACTTCAGAACACTTTCTGGAAGCATTGAAATCCAATTTTAACAATAGTCGTTAAGAATATTATGATATATAAAAACGCAAAATACTTAGCACTCCTTTTGGGAGGTATGTTATTGATGTGGGGTTGCGCAGATCTACAGGTCGATAACCTGAACAATCCTGACACAGAACGTGCATTGGCATCTGCTTCAGATACAGAAGCACTTGTCGGCAGTCAATACCAAATGTGGTGGAACGGTGAAAAAAACTATCCGGCCATGACACTTGCTGTTATGGGGAATAGTAAGACCTCATCATGGGGTAACTTTGGAATGTTTGATCTTGGAGCTGTTCCAAGGCAGGCATTCAACAATGACCCCGCCTATGCGGATAGATTCATTTCTTCTTCACCATGGTCTTTTAACTACACAGCAATATCTTCAGCTAATGACGGTATTGTTGCTCTAAACTCAGGCCTGGAGTTTGATTCAGATAATGAGTCAAGAAGACAAAGAATGGAGGCTTTCTCCCGCTTTATTCAGGGAATCTCTTATGGTAAACTGGCAAACCATTTCGACAAAGCATTCCTGGTTGATGAGACAACAGATCTGGAAGCTGTTGCCGGTGGTTCGGTTACACTCGATTTCAGTCCATATCCGGAAGTGCTCGATTATGGCCTTGCATTTCTTGATGAAGCCATTCGTATTTCAGAATCCGGTTCATTTACACTGCCGGAAGGATGGATTAATGGTAATGCGCTCAACAATGCAGAACTGGCACAGTTGGCAAGGGCATATCAGGCCAGATTTATAGTTGGAAATGCGAGAAGTACTGCAGAACGTGACCAGGTTAATTGGGCGAAAGTCCGTGATTTAACTGCCACTGTTCTAGGTGCAAATCCATCATTCTTCGCTAATGATGAAGATGCATTTACTGTTCAAGCAGATGGTATTTTCTGGTGGAGCAGGCCTCATAGTTTGATGCAGGACGCTACATGGACTAGAGCAGACATGATGATTGTTGGTCGGTCAGATACCTCCGATGAGTTTATGAACTGGATCAACACACCTATAGTTGACAGACGACAGTTTGTAATAACTTCTCCTGATGCCCGAATTGCCGGCCAGGATGGTGATGGTGCACAATCAACTGCACCGGGTACAGACTTTTCATATGTAGGCCCTGCAGGATTCCCTGCCGCACGGGGTCTCTGGAGATACTCTATGTATCAGCATTT